>NZ_JBIMEV010000200.1:0-204 GCF_051262595.1 Salipaludibacillus sp. CF4.18 | reverse complement strand
AATTATCAAATCGAATAGTCCTTGGTACACTACCGATATGATGAAAGAATCGCTTCATTCCTTCAAGGAAGCAATCTTGGTTCTGAGATTCAAAGACTTGGACATAAAAAGCGTTACTGTAAGGATACGAAAGAACGAGATAAGGAAGATCAATAATCTCCCCCTTACTCTTAAAAGGGGCCTCCCCGAAGTCAATTTGGGCTT
>NZ_JBIMEV010000199.1:0-204 GCF_051262595.1 Salipaludibacillus sp. CF4.18 | reverse complement strand
TAGCCCAAATTGACTTCGGGGAGGCCCCTTTTAAGAGTAAGGGGGAGATTATTGATCTTCCCTATCTCGTTCTTTCGTATCCTTACAGTAACGCTTTTTATGTCCAAGTCTTTGAATCTCAGAACCAAGATTGCTTCCTTGAAGGAATGAAGCGATTCTTTCATCATATCGGTAGTGTGCCAAGAACTATTCGATTTGATAATC
>NZ_JBIMEV010000198.1:0-205 GCF_051262595.1 Salipaludibacillus sp. CF4.18 | reverse complement strand
AACCGAGAAATTATTGGACACAGTGCAGGACCTAACAAGACCGCTGGGTTAGTTCAACGTGCCTTTGCGTCCGTGCCGTACAATCTACATCATTTTAAATTATTTCACACGGATCGAGGCAGCGAGTTTAAGAACCAA
Source organism: Salipaludibacillus sp. CF4.18 (assembly GCF_051262595.1). Classification (NCBI taxonomy): domain Bacteria; kingdom Bacillati; phylum Bacillota; class Bacilli; order Caryophanales; family Bacillaceae; genus Salipaludibacillus; species Salipaludibacillus sp. CF4.18. The sequence goes on along the minus strand of NZ_JBIMEV010000198.1, from coordinate 67 downwards.
CTTATCGACCAGGCCCTAGAAACCTTTGGTATTGAGAGATCGCTTAGTAATAAAGGAACTCCCTATG
>NZ_JBIMEV010000197.1:0-214 GCF_051262595.1 Salipaludibacillus sp. CF4.18 | reverse complement strand
TGAAACCTGTTGGTTCATTACTTGACCAGCGAGCTTATCAGTGGAGGCGGCGATGACAAGCATTTGAAGTGGACGATTTTTCTTAAGTACCGGCCAGTAATCTCGAAATCGAACTTTTACACCGATTTCTGCCATTCCGAAATATTCGCGACGGTCTTTGGAGCGGATGGCGATGATCGCCAAAATCGTAAATACAAAAGCAAGTGAGGCGACA
>NZ_JBIMEV010000196.1:0-214 GCF_051262595.1 Salipaludibacillus sp. CF4.18 | reverse complement strand
AGTCGCCTCACTCGCTTTTGTATTTACGATTTTGGCGATCATCGCGATCCGTTCCAAAGACCGTCGCCAATATTTCGGAATGGCAGAAATCAGTGTGAAAGTTCGATTTCGAGATTACTGGCCGGTACTTAAGAAAAATCGTCCACTTCAAATGCTTGTCATCGCAGCCTCCACTGATAAGCTCGCTGGTCAAGTGATGAACCAACAGGTTTCG
>NZ_JBIMEV010000195.1:0-215 GCF_051262595.1 Salipaludibacillus sp. CF4.18 | reverse complement strand
TGGAATGTCAACACTAAATCAAACAATCTTTTTAAGGTCTCTTAACTTGTATTCGATGGGTGACAAGTAATCTAGTGATCCGTGAATTCTAATATGATTAAACCAGTGAATATAATCAAACAGTTGAAGGTCAAGTTCGTGTTGGTTAGCGAAAACCACACCTTGAACGAACTCTATTTTGATGGTCTTAAAAGTGGCTTCAGCGACGGCGTTAT
>NZ_JBIMEV010000194.1:0-221 GCF_051262595.1 Salipaludibacillus sp. CF4.18 | reverse complement strand
ACGAAATGACTGAAAAGAATCACCGGTTATACCCTTTGAATACGTTCAAAGAAAGTGAACCGATTGTCTTAGATGTAGGCTAAGAAAGACGCCACCAATTGTGAACCTCTTCGGAGGTATTGGCAAGCAGGACCGAGAAGTTCGCGGAAGCAAGCGATGAGTCACCGAGCGTACTTAGGTACGTGAGGATGATGAAGAGTGCAGCTGACAAAGACATTCAA
>NZ_JBIMEV010000193.1:0-224 GCF_051262595.1 Salipaludibacillus sp. CF4.18 | reverse complement strand
ATCATTGTTTTTCGAGTCAACTTTTATATTATATCAATATATCAGTTAGAGGTCAACAACTATTTATTTAACTCGTTTCACTTGTTATCCGGAGCGAGATATTAACTATACCAGAATAACATCATCTTTGCAAGATGTTTTTTGTAATTGATAAAATGAATTAATGTGCTCTTCCAAATGAAACATGAGTTTGTCATGATTAACCGTATCGAAATATTGTTTCA
>NZ_JBIMEV010000192.1:0-229 GCF_051262595.1 Salipaludibacillus sp. CF4.18 | reverse complement strand
ATCTCGATGCTGCTGTACCCACCGGTCAAAGGTAGATGACGTTAACTTGTATTCTTTAATTATTTCCGCTCTGGACTTTCCAGCATCATGTAACTGAACCATTTGCGCTTTAAACTCTTTTGAGAATGTCCGTCTTTCTCTCTTAGTCATATTTACTCTCCTCAGTTTTTATTTGAACCAAGTTTATATGACCTTAACTTTATTGTCCAACTAAGCGTAACCTATTCAA
>NZ_JBIMEV010000191.1:0-237 GCF_051262595.1 Salipaludibacillus sp. CF4.18 | reverse complement strand
AATTCTGAATTATAGTGGTCATTGCACATAAAATAATCAGACCACTAAAAATTATTCTAATTTAAAGTTTTCGTTCATAAAATTTGTGATTCCATTTTAGTCTGTAATTTTTTCCTTACATACCTGTATTGGCTTATTTATGTAAAAGATGGGATTACCCATTTTGTCACATATTCTAATAAGTTCGGAAGCAAAATATAGATACATATAAGAGAAAAGGAGGTTTCTAACATGGCT
>NZ_JBIMEV010000190.1:0-241 GCF_051262595.1 Salipaludibacillus sp. CF4.18 | reverse complement strand
TTTTGTTTGTAATGGCTTGGTGTAAAATAAAACTACACGCAATGCGCCAATAACCCTTCCGTGTGTTTGCCCATTCCCAAGCCTTTTGTTTGGGTACTTTGAGAGTGATAAGACTTTTATACTTCGTCCTCACTTTTTTCCAACGTTTCCATATGATTTGTCTAATCCGTCGTCTGATCCATTGATCAGTACTTTTGATGTAGCCTTTCATATAACTAATCCCGTAGTAGTTGATCCATCC
>NZ_JBIMEV010000189.1:0-241 GCF_051262595.1 Salipaludibacillus sp. CF4.18 | reverse complement strand
CATAGTTAAAAAGCAGAAATTATTTATTAATGGAGAATGGAAAGAAGCAGGGGAATACCATCCACTCTATAGTCCATACAATGGAGAGATTCTGGCGCAAATTCCAAAAGCTTCGATTAAAGAAACCGAAGAGGCAATCGATGCGGCAGTCTCGGCGAAGTCCGCGATGAAAAAACTAACTGCCTATGAGCGCAGTGAAATATTGCTTAACCTAGTTCGACTGTTGGAAGAAAATGCAGAG
>NZ_JBIMEV010000188.1:0-252 GCF_051262595.1 Salipaludibacillus sp. CF4.18 | reverse complement strand
AGGATAGCCGAGATAACTTTGGTCAACGAAAAATTAAGATCGAACTAGAAAAGAAGAAGTGGACGGTTTCTCGACGTCGTATTGGGAGAATCATGAAAGAACAGGGACTTGTTTCAAAATATACTGTCGCTCAATTTAAGCCATCTCGTACGTCTTGTAACGAATCTGAAATAGGAAATACATTAAATCGAGAATTCAACCAAGAGGAAGAACTCAATGTAATTGTGAGTGACTTAACCTACGTTCGAGTCA
>NZ_JBIMEV010000187.1:0-253 GCF_051262595.1 Salipaludibacillus sp. CF4.18 | reverse complement strand
CTCTAATTATTGTTGTAATAAAGATTCTTTGTATCGAAAGCTTTCTCCCGTAAACATTAATAAATGAGAATGATGAATCAATCGGTCAATAACGGCTTCTGTTAGAATGGGATCACCGAAAACATGGTTCCATTGACCGAATTGAAGGTTAGTTGTTATTAATAGACTACGGTTTTCGTAGCACATAGATATCACTTGAAATAACAGTTCTGCACCTTCTTTATTTAAGGGGATATATCCTAATTCGTCGAGC
>NZ_JBIMEV010000186.1:0-271 GCF_051262595.1 Salipaludibacillus sp. CF4.18 | reverse complement strand
TCGAAGACCTAAACCAAGTGATATGGCAAGAGATAGAAGAAGATCGTTATCGTCCTCATTATGAAAAGAAAAAAGAGATTGCTAGATTACATGAGGAAGACAAAAAAGTGTCTCTAGTTCTTCCAGCCAAGGAGTATCAGTGTATTCGGTACGAGACCTTAACAGCAGACAAGTTTGGTTATGTAAAAGTAGACACTAAAAAATATTCGACATCCCCACGATTCGCTAAACAAAAAACGCTTGTAGGGATTACCTATAATCGAATCGATAT
>NZ_JBIMEV010000185.1:0-272 GCF_051262595.1 Salipaludibacillus sp. CF4.18 | reverse complement strand
CTCCTTTCAAAATAGGATTTATCCTAAACTCATTCATTATGGGCCTGTAGCTCAGCTGGTTAGAGCGCACGCCTGATAAGCGTGAGGTCGGTGGTTCGAGTCCACTCAGGCCCACCATAATTGAATTGGTTTTTTTGGGGCCTTAGCTCAGCTGGGAGAGCGCCTGCCTTGCACGCAGGAGGTCAGCGGTTCGATCCCGCTAGGCTCCACCAATTAAAATATCTTTTGTAATACCGCGATATATTGCGGAGTTGATCTTTGAAAACTGGATA
>NZ_JBIMEV010000184.1:0-275 GCF_051262595.1 Salipaludibacillus sp. CF4.18 | reverse complement strand
AAAAAAAAGCCACTTGCGAACATTCCTTAAATTAATTACACTTCCTGTGGACCCAATTTTTGGCAGGAGGTAGTTTTAAGGAGATGTTACAAGTGACCGACATTAAGTATATCAGACAAGAAGTAAACACAAAAGGGCATACCTATGCGGAAGTCGCTAGAAGAACAAACACCGACTATCGAACCGTTCAGAAGTATGCGGATCAAGAAGAATTTTATCCTAAAGGAAAAAAGAAGAAAACTCAGCCATCACCGGTGATGGATCCTGTAAAGAGC
>NZ_JBIMEV010000183.1:0-277 GCF_051262595.1 Salipaludibacillus sp. CF4.18 | reverse complement strand
AAAAACTCCTCTTGAGTTGCGGCTTCCACTTCATGATAGTGCTCGCGAACCCAACTTAACTTCAGTCTCTTCGCATACTCTTGAATAACTTCATTCATTCTAAGTGCCCCCTCTCTTGTGAAAAGAAGGCATCATATTGATTCATGCCTCGAGATGCCAGAGGCATTTTTGGAACTGGTTGTTTCAAATTCAACGTTTCCCTATACCCTCGTCCGTGAATGACTTGGTGAAAGACTTGTTGAATCGTTTCTGACGAAGGATGACCAAACTCCGATGC
>NZ_JBIMEV010000182.1:0-290 GCF_051262595.1 Salipaludibacillus sp. CF4.18 | reverse complement strand
ACTCGACGAATTAGGATATATCCCCTTAAATAAAGAAGGTGCAGAACTGTTATTTCAAGTGATATCTATGTGCTACGAAAACCGTAGTCTATTAATAACAACTAACCTTCAGTTCGGTCAATGGAACCATGTTTTCGGTGACCCCATTCTAACAGAAGCCGTTATTGACCGATTGATTCATCATTCTCATTTATTAATGTTTACCGGAGAAAGCTTTCGATACAAAGAATCTTTATTACAACAATAACTAGAGACGGCAAGTGGCATGCATTTTTAATTGCCATTCCATA
>NZ_JBIMEV010000181.1:0-299 GCF_051262595.1 Salipaludibacillus sp. CF4.18 | reverse complement strand
ACTAGGATATACCTTTTACTTCGAACCACCTTTTGGAGTATTCTCACATTGTTTCAAATACTTTGTCTCTTTGTTCATCATATGCGGTTATGGAGAATTTCATATAAATATGTATCTATAAAATTAGGTGAAGTATTCCAAGCACATACACCAAAAAGTTCTTCTATTATTTATTGAATAAATGGTTCTGATTCGATAAATATTGCACTACTTCCTTATTAATAATTTCAAATTCTAAATACATAATGTCTATTCTTGTCATTTACTTTTAGCACTTCTTTTTGAAATTGCACGTTCGT
>NZ_JBIMEV010000180.1:0-306 GCF_051262595.1 Salipaludibacillus sp. CF4.18 | reverse complement strand
GGTGAAATGTTTTTTCACTACAGTTTTGTCGTGACGAATATGGGGGTCCGTCCAAAACTTGTCATGAAGTTTTATCAAAACCGGGGAACCATGGAAAACTTTATTAAAGAAGGGAAGAATGGCTTTGCGTTTGATCAGCTAAGCAGCCCTGACTTTTATACCAATGCGACAAAGTTACAAGTATCGATCTTAGCTTATAACTTTGCCAATTGGCTGAACCGGCTTTGTCTCCCTCAGAAAATGAAGGGAAAACGGATAGAGACCATGCGAACGCAACTGATAAAAATTGCTGGGAAAGTCATTCGG
>NZ_JBIMEV010000179.1:0-308 GCF_051262595.1 Salipaludibacillus sp. CF4.18 | reverse complement strand
TTTTTTATACTTCTCTTTGAATTCCTCTGATTTTTGGTATTGAGAGATTCCATAAAAGCCTGCCGTATTTAATCCTACACTAAGGATTCTTCTTGCACTTGTTTTGGCACATGCATCATGAATAGGACAGGTCTTACATTGATGGATATCAAAATAATATCTATACCCTTCTCGGACTCCGTCCTTTCTATTTTGTTTAAAACGCTTCTTATTTACAGTTGTGTTTCCCTGGCTGCACTGCCATTCGTCGGAATCTTTGTTATAGGTATATTCACTATCATCAAGTCTATAAACGACGGCACTCACGG
>NZ_JBIMEV010000178.1:0-311 GCF_051262595.1 Salipaludibacillus sp. CF4.18 | reverse complement strand
CAAGCTCAGTTGCCGAAAACAGGAACGTTGCCTTTTCAATGGGAGCATATACAAATTCCACAAGGAATTGATCAAGAAACGATATTAAATGGGGATTTTATTAAAGAGCAAGAAAACCTCATTTTATACGGAGGAGTTGGTACAGGGAAAACCTATTTGGCGGCATTGATATCCTTAAATGCCATACACAGGTTTGGCAGTCGGGTGAAGTTTTTTACAGTGGCAGCTTTAGTTAATAAGTTAATAGAAGTCAACCAACAAGGAACTCTTCCGAAGTTCATGAAGATGATTGAAAAGCTGGATCTTTTGGT
>NZ_JBIMEV010000177.1:0-312 GCF_051262595.1 Salipaludibacillus sp. CF4.18 | reverse complement strand
AGGTGAAGCGATAAGAGAAGTGAATAATTCAAGGTTTGGCCTGCAAGCGGGGATTTATACAAATGATATTCGTAAAGCGATGAATGCTTCAGAGGCGTTAGAAGTTGGTGGCGTAATTATTAATGATATCCCATCTTTCCGTGTTGACAACATGCCTTATGGCGGAGTGAAAGAAAGCGGAACAGGACGGGAAGGAATCAAATACGCAGTGAAGGAAATGACCGAGTTAAAGCTCGTTATTGTGAACCACGCACTATAAAATATTAAGAAGGAAAGGTGATAGACGATGGATGATCGAATGTTTAAAACAGC
>NZ_JBIMEV010000176.1:0-316 GCF_051262595.1 Salipaludibacillus sp. CF4.18 | reverse complement strand
GGAAAATCGTTTTCTAATAACGAGTGAGGGTGCTTTTAAATACTTTGAAAAAGCATATAGCATTGAGACAGGGTACATTTGGGAAATTAATTCCGAAAATGAAGGCTCCCCAAAACAAATGAGTGATGTTGTTGATTTAATTAGGGAAAAGAATATTTCAGGATTATTTGTTGAAACAAGCATTGATCGCAGAAGTATGGAAACAGTTTCAATTGAAACTGGTGTACCAATTGCAGGAGAGATTTACACTGATTCATTAGGGAAAGAAGGAACTGATGGCGATTCTTATATTAAAATGATGGAATCAAATCTTAAT
>NZ_JBIMEV010000175.1:0-365 GCF_051262595.1 Salipaludibacillus sp. CF4.18 | reverse complement strand
ATGCTGGAAAGTCTAGAGCGGAAATAATCAAAGAATATAAGTTAACGTCATCTACCTTTGACCGGTGGGTACAGCAGCATCGAGATAGCGGTTCATTTGAAGAAAAGGATAACCGTTCGCCTGAACAGGAAGAGATGATCAGGTTGCGGAAAGAGAATCAAAAACTAGCCATGGAGAATGATATTTTAAAGCAAGCCGCGCTGATCATGGGACGAAAGTAGATGTGATTCGAAACAACACCCACAAATACTCGGTATCAGCAATGTGCGACGTCCTCCAACTTGCCCGAAGTACGTATTATTATGAAGCGAAAATTCGAGACAAAAAAGACGAAAAATTGCCGGAATTAATCTTAAATATATTCA
>NZ_JBIMEV010000174.1:0-375 GCF_051262595.1 Salipaludibacillus sp. CF4.18 | reverse complement strand
AATGTAATCGCATCAAAGATTTGAGGTTCCTTCTCGCGAGATAGGTTCACGCATTTTGCGTAGCAGCCGCCTTCAATATTAAACACACCGTTATCAGACCAGCCATGCTCGTCATCACCGATTAACTTGCGGTTTGGATCTGCAGATAGCGTTGTCTTTCCTGTACCCGATAAGCCGAAGAACAATGCCGTATCGCCTTCTTTAGATACGTTTGCAGAACAGTGCATAGGTAGAATGTCTTGTTCTGGCAACAAGTAGTTCATAATAGAGAAAATGGATTTCTTCATTTCACCTGCATACTCAGTACCGCCGATTAGAATAACACGCTTTTCAAAAGAAACGATGATGAACGTTTCAGAATTTGTACCGTCAATA
>NZ_JBIMEV010000173.1:0-378 GCF_051262595.1 Salipaludibacillus sp. CF4.18 | reverse complement strand
AAATATAATGACATTACTTACATCAAGCCATGTATGTGGATCTGGATCATCCGTTTGCCCTAGTGTTTCAAGGTATATCGGCTCCACACCTTCACTAACAGGATGCACAACATTTTTAGACTTTCCTGCTGTATCAATTAATTTGTTAAACCAACCGTTTCCTTCTTCTAAGTTTAGACCATGATAAAAAACAACATCCGCATCTGTCGTTTTTGTTAAGTCTTCTGGCAGTGGATCATACTCGTGAGGATCAGCACCAATAGGAACGATACTATATATTTCTGCATGATCACCTGCAACATTCTCTACAATGTCGAAAATAATGGAGTAGGTCGTAACTATTTGTAATTTTTTTTCTTCCTTTATTTCTTGAGTTGT
>NZ_JBIMEV010000172.1:0-382 GCF_051262595.1 Salipaludibacillus sp. CF4.18 | reverse complement strand
CCGGACGATATACGGTTGTCAAATTGTGCAGTAGTTGTCTGTATCAAAAGGAATTTTGGAAAACCCTTTTGAACATCCAAAAGCTTCCTTCTCTCCAATAAAATGACGGATCGAAACAAGTTGTTTCATTGATATACTCGAGAAGCGAAAGCGTCCGCCTGTAGTGGATTCGATTCCCACCCTGTAAAAATTCTAGAGGGTACCTAGGGTGACGTATGTCTTTTTCGAAAGAAAAATTGTCATTTCATTCCACTTAGTAAGTCACGTGCGATAAAAGACCGGCTCAAAATGAAAAACATGAGATATCTGAACCAAAAAAATGTGTAAAAATTGATTTTTCCATTCCATATAGTACTACTTAGTGCTTTATGAATAATTCAGG
>NZ_JBIMEV010000171.1:0-387 GCF_051262595.1 Salipaludibacillus sp. CF4.18 | reverse complement strand
GGTGTGAAACGAAAATCGATGATATGGCAGCCTTATCTTGAATTATTATCAAAACGTCCGAAAGCAATTAAATATTCAAGCTTATATGATCAATTTCCTTATGCTTGGTCTCGATACTTAAAAGATTGCACAGAAGAGGAACGAAAAACAGGATTACGTTTACTAGCAAAACTCTTGAAGAATGATGATTTCACATTACTGAACAAAGCGCTCCAATTGGCTTCCTCTCATGGTCATCCTAGCGCAGATCAAATTAAACACTGTTTTTATTCGTTATTGAATCAAGACCGTTCTCATATGGAAATTACTCCTCGTATGAAGGTACCCGTCATGCCCAACGCATCTCGCGGCCTTTCTCATTATGATGCCTTCTTTCAAGAAGGTGGT
>NZ_JBIMEV010000170.1:0-388 GCF_051262595.1 Salipaludibacillus sp. CF4.18 | reverse complement strand
AATAACAATAACTCAAACCAATTAGTAGTACCTGGCGTACAACAGGCTTTAGACCAAATGAAATATGAAATTGCACAAGAATTTGGTGTTAACTTAAATGCTGACGCAACATCTCGTTCAAATGGATCTGTTGGTGGCGAGATCACAAAACGATTAGTTCAGATGGCCCAGCAACAGATGAATGGCGGTCAAAAATAATTATCTAATTCCACACTTCCAATTAATTAAATAACATGGCTTAGAAGCGAGTTATTGTCTCGCTTCTAAGCCATGTTATTTTTGAGGGAAAAGATAAAGAAGATAAGACAATCATAAGTAGTTGTATTTGAGTTCCCGCTGTTATTTTGCTTTTTACCAATTTAAAAAAATTTCTCAAATTGTAGATGAG
>NZ_JBIMEV010000169.1:0-398 GCF_051262595.1 Salipaludibacillus sp. CF4.18 | reverse complement strand
ATGAGTATTGCGGACAGATTGAGCCAGCTGTGCGGAGTTTTGAGCCACCGTTTGCGGAGAAAAGAGCCAGTGAGTGCAGTAGAGAGAGCCACATGGTTTATAGGTTAAAACAATAACGAGGCATTGGAATTCCAATGCCTCGTTATTTCATTTAAATCTTTTATCTTCTAACTGTTCTTTTATAATTTCAATAGCCCAACGGACGAGTTCATCAAAGTCTAAATCCTCTTTCTCCGTGCATATACAAAATGGTAATAATTTATCTACTACTTCTATCATTACTTCATCAGGTAAATAATTATGGAAAAAGTACTTCGCTACGCGATTTTCAACTTCTTCAGGAATCATTTCACTACTTCCAATCCATGACGTTCTCTCATTGAAACTTCACCATCTAC
>NZ_JBIMEV010000168.1:0-400 GCF_051262595.1 Salipaludibacillus sp. CF4.18 | reverse complement strand
TGAAACAATATTTCGATACGGTTAATCATGACAAACTCATGTTTCATTTGGAAGAGCACATTAAGGATAAAATAATCCTTACACTTATACGGAAATTCCTAAGGAGTGGTGTGTCTATTAATGGAACAATTGTCCCTACTGAAATTGGTGTACCACAAGGAGGAAATATTTCACCGATTTTAAGTAATCTCTTCCTTGATCAATTCGATAAAGAATTAGAGAAACGTGGACACCAATTCGTCCGGTATGCGGATGACTGTAATATCTACGTTAAAAGTAGAAAAGCAGGAGAGCGTGTCATGAAAAGCGCCACGACATTCCTTGAGGAGAAACTAAAACTTACCGTTAATCGTGAAAAGAGTGAAATAGGAAGCCCCACGAAACGAAAGTTTCTAGGGTT
>NZ_JBIMEV010000167.1:0-417 GCF_051262595.1 Salipaludibacillus sp. CF4.18 | reverse complement strand
TTTTTTATATTGGCACCAATGGAAGATGTGACGGATGTTGTTTTCCGCCACGTAGTGAGTGAAGCAGCTAGACCGGATGTATTTTTTACGGAGTTTACAAACACAGAAAGTTATTGTCATCCAAAGGGGCACCAAAGTGTTCGTGGGCGTTTAGCTTTTACGGAAGATGAACAACCACTTGTGGCCCATATATGGGGGGATAAACCCGAATATTTTCGACAAATGAGTATTGGGATGGCAGAAGAAGGTTTTCGCGGTGTGGATATCAATATGGGATGTCCAGTACACAATGTGGCAGCAAATGGGAAGGGGTGCGGTCTTATCCGTCGTCCAGAGGTTGCAGCAGATTTAATACAAGCAGCAAAAGCAGGAGGACTGCCCGTCAGTGTGAAGACTAGGCTTGGTTACACGGCTGTA
>NZ_JBIMEV010000166.1:0-417 GCF_051262595.1 Salipaludibacillus sp. CF4.18 | reverse complement strand
GGGTTAACCCTCCCATGTCTCCCAGAGTCAATGCTCCTACATTCCTTCGTTCAACCTTGCCATGAGGGTGGAGGTCAGATATGCTCCCCGCCAGGGTCTCTGCCCGTAGTTTTAGTTTATGTTCTGACTTCTCCGTGCTTCAAATGTCTTTTGATAATAAGTAAGTTGTTTAAAATCACTTAGGTTAATAGAGTTTAATAAAACATGGTATTTGAGTTATGCAGCTTCCTGTAAGTTATTAAAGTGTGGAATATCACTAAGCATCTTTTCTTCACTGAACTCACACTGTTTAGTGCCTACTGTAAATAAGATTCGTATTAGTTTATTGCATATGGCAATTAAAGACGGCATTTTTTTTAACGGATTGTCTGGACGGGTCGTATAATACTCATGCAGAGCTTTAAAGGCTTGGTTCTT
>NZ_JBIMEV010000165.1:0-420 GCF_051262595.1 Salipaludibacillus sp. CF4.18 | reverse complement strand
ACGAAATGACTGAAAAGAATCACCGGTTATACCCTTTGAATACGTTCAAAGAAAGTAAACCGAGTGTCTTAGATGTAGGCTAAGAAAGACGCCACCAATTGTGAACCTCTTCGGAGGTATTGGCAAGCAGGACCAAGAAGTTCGCGGAAGCAAGCGATGAGTCATCGGAACGTACTTAGGTACGTAAGGATGATGAAGAGTGCAGCTAACAAAGACATTCAAAGGTCATGTGTAGTCAAACGCAAAAAATGGTTAAGTTAGAAAGGGCGCACGGTGAATGCCTTGGCACTAGGAGCCGACGAAGGACGGGACGAACACCGATATGCTTCGGGGAGCTGTAAGTAAGCTTTGATCCGGAGATTTCCGAATGGGGGAACCCCTTATCCGTAATGGGATATGATCCACACTTGAATCCATAGG
>NZ_JBIMEV010000164.1:0-432 GCF_051262595.1 Salipaludibacillus sp. CF4.18 | reverse complement strand
GTCTTACCTCTGTTACATGCCAATAAAGCATTTAGGGCTCTTTATGATTATTATGTCTCTCGAAGAGAGAATCCGTTGACTGGTAAAGAAGCATTAGTTGTTCTTTCAAGAAAGCTACTTCAAATATGCCATGGTCTTTGCAAACATGGAAGAAAGTTTGATGAAGAACATATGATGTTGGATATACCTTTTCTCGTTGATAAGAAAGCAGCTTAGTTAAGAATCTATGAATGAATAATCCCTGACAATTAAGACACGGAGAAGCCGGCCACAATTCGACTTAAGACGATCTACAAGGATCAGTCCATGCAGGAGCATATGCCGGCCTCTGCTTTAAGGAAAAGACCCAACGATGGAATGTAGGTACGTGATACCAGGAGAAATGGGAGGGTAAGTCCCTTGATTTGCAGAGTCCAATGTGCCCATAAGTTT
>NZ_JBIMEV010000163.1:0-433 GCF_051262595.1 Salipaludibacillus sp. CF4.18 | reverse complement strand
CAAAACCAGCCAATAGTTGTCAACACTTTTAAATAAAAATATTAAAAATATCATGTTATACTGAATTTGTGCATGCCAAATACCCTTCCAAATACTACGATTGGAAAGTTTTGGTTCACTTGGTTAAATTGTTAAATTAGGCTAAATCTTGGAAAGAGGTTTTGTTTTTTAATAGTGCATAAATCCAATGTAATAGTTTGTTTGCACAAGCTATCACAGCTACTCTAAAAGGTTTTCCTTCTTCCCGTTTCTTATCATAAAACGCTCGTAATCTCTTATTACGAGGAAGGATTTCATCCGTTGTTTTCTGTTTGCGACAGTCACGAATAGCACATTTAACAGCCATATACAAAGCTTGCCGTAGTCTGCTAGATCCTCTTTTGGTAATTCGATTGTAAGTACCTTTGAATGTGCCAGATTCAAAGACACTTGG
>NZ_JBIMEV010000162.1:0-450 GCF_051262595.1 Salipaludibacillus sp. CF4.18 | reverse complement strand
CCGTTTTTTCCCTGTATGAATATCAAGCACTTCCGAAGCTTCTTCAAACCAGCTGTCTGGTGCTTCATGCCCCCAGAATGTCTGGCGCATTGGATCATCTAGCTCCCAACGAATCGGTTTAAAGTCCGGATCACTTGTTAAATAATCTCCATTGTATAATTCGATACGGTGACCATCTGGATCTCTTAAATACAAGAAAAAGGCATTCGACAGTCCATGTCGTCCTGGTCCTCTTTCGATAGAAGCACCAAGTCCCAACGAAGCAAGCACATCACAACAATCAATTAAGGTCATCGGATCTTTGAGCCAAAACCCAACATGATGAAGGCGTGGACCCGGGCTATTCATAAACGCAACATCATGCACAGTCGGTTTACGGTGTAGCCAAGCAGCCCAGATTTTCTCTTCTTCTCCCACTGTGTATTCGGAACAAGCGAAACCTAATTCTTT
>NZ_JBIMEV010000161.1:0-464 GCF_051262595.1 Salipaludibacillus sp. CF4.18 | reverse complement strand
CCATTTGCAGCGACGATGGTATTTGGAAGTATTGCAAAAGCAGTGTCTAAATTTAAAGAAGAATCAAAGAAACATGGCTTCACTGGAAAAGAAGCACGATGTTCTTACTTTTTAAATGTAACCGATTCCAAAGATGAGGCTGAAGAAACTAAAAAGCGAATGCTTAAATATTTCACAGGGTTAGTACCTGCATTTCCTGGTGACCCATCTACAGCACCACCACATATTCGTTACTTTGTAGATATTGTAGAGAAACTAAAGACCATGAGAACGGAAGATTTAAGTGAGAATAGCATTATTGTCGGAGATGCTAATTATGTAACAAAGAAATTAAAGGAAGTAGAAGAATCAGGAATCGAAGAAGTTATTATTTACTTTGATTTTGGAGGTCTCTCGCATGAAGAAACGTTAAAGGCTATGAAACGTTTTAGAGAAGGTGTGATGCCCCACTTTGAAAATAGTAA
>NZ_JBIMEV010000160.1:0-465 GCF_051262595.1 Salipaludibacillus sp. CF4.18 | reverse complement strand
GATATTATGGGAACTTGGAGTGATGACCTTATGTCCCTCCTCGATTTAATTCTAGTTTACATAATATATATTCAATGGCTTGATTTGTGGACTTATGGGGAAGTTGACATAACTTATGTATCGACCCTTGATTTTATCGGATTCGACTACTAGTATTATGTTCATATTAAACGAACATAATTTGAATCATATCAAATAATATCTTATTGGCCAATGAGTAACTTTTTACATTTCCCATTTCATTGTTGCCTACCGATATTAGTAAACATTTGTTAAAAGGAATTATTCTGAAAATTTGATTAGCAATAGTCCATAAATTCTATTGTAATTATTCAAAATAAAACATGTGCTTTCCATGAATAATTAAAGGGTTCGGTTTTCGGGGACACAATTGAAAATAATAATCTAATTAGACGACGAAATCGCAATGGTTTTAGGCGTCTATTATTTTTTGTTAAGTCAATG
>NZ_JBIMEV010000159.1:0-506 GCF_051262595.1 Salipaludibacillus sp. CF4.18 | reverse complement strand
TCTTGATAATCTTTTAACTCCTTTTTCCGTTTCGAAACATAGTCACGAACAGATCTCTCAGAGCCTCTGAAACTATGAAATTCCCCCAACTGCTCATACATTCTTTTAGCTGTTCTATGATTCTTCCTTTTCTTCTTCAGATCTTCACCAATCCATTTATCTATGATAGGTTTCACTGGATCCATCACTCTTGCTTTCCTCTTTTGTGGCAACTTCACTTGAAACTCTTCTTGATTGGCATATTTCCTTACTGTACGTGGGTCCACTTCCACCCTGGTAGCTACACTGGAATAATTATTGCCTTTCTGATTCACTTCGCGTCTGATATAATCTATCTGAGTCACTTCTAACATCTCCTAATATCCTCCTGTCAAACGTTGTTGGTCCAACGAGGAGTTTAAAGTTATTTTGAGAAGTTAGCAAGTGGCGTTTTTTAATTTATGAGGGCCCCGCGGGGCCCTCATAAATTAACTGCCGTCCCCTACATATTTAGTTTGCCATAAACA
>NZ_JBIMEV010000158.1:0-508 GCF_051262595.1 Salipaludibacillus sp. CF4.18 | reverse complement strand
GTGAGTATGATTACATTCACAGGAAGTCCAGAAGTTGGAAAAGAAATTCGCAGCAAAGCGGGATTGAAAAAAACAACTCTTGAATTAGGTTCGAATTCTGCGGTGATTATTGATGAAGATGTTGATCTTGACCGCATTATTTCTCGCTGTGTCCAAGGTGCCTTCGGGTTTCAAGGACAAGTATGTATTTCCTTGCAGCGTGTGTATGTTCATGAAAAGTTATATGAGTCATTTGTCACTAAATTTATTGCTGAAACGAAAAAACTTGTTATTGGAGACCCATTAGACGAGAAGACGGAAGTATCTGCGTTAATCTCTGAAGGGGATGTAGACCGTATCCTGTCTTGGATTAGCGAGGCAGAAAAAAATGGGGCGAAAATAGAAACAGGTGGACAACGAGAAGGAAATATTGTATTTCCAACGGTGATGACAAACGTAACCAGAGATTCAAAAGTGTCCTGTCAGGAAGTATTCGGACCAGTTGTTCTCATTAACCCGGTTTCCTCCG
>NZ_JBIMEV010000157.1:0-574 GCF_051262595.1 Salipaludibacillus sp. CF4.18 | reverse complement strand
CCCCGCGGGGCCATCATAAATTAAAAAACGCCACTTGCTAACTTCTCTAAATAACTTTAAACTCCTCGTTGGACCAACAACGTTTGACAGGAGGAAATTAGGAGATGTTAGAAGTGACGCAGATTGATTATATCAGACGCGAAGTGAATCAGAAAGGGAATAATTATTCCAGTGTAGCTACCAGGGTGGAAGTGGACCCACGTACAGTAAGGAAATATGCCAATCAAGAAGAGTTTCAAGTGAAGTTGCCACAAAAGAGGAAAGCAAGAGTAATGGATCCAGTGAAACCTATCATAGATAAATGGATTGGTGAAGATCTGAAGAAGAAAAGGAAGAATCATAGAACAGCTAAAAGAATGTATGAGCAGTTGGGAAAGTTTCATAGTTTCACAGGCTCTGAGAGATCTGTCCGTGACTACGTTTCGAAACGGAAAAAGGAGTTGAAAGATTATCAAGAAGGGGCAGCTCTTCCACTAGAGTCTATCCCTGGAACGGCTCAAGTGGACTTTGGTACAGCATCTTTTAAATACCAATCGAAAATCATTGATTTACCTTATTTGGTGGTGTCCTTTCC
>NZ_JBIMEV010000156.1:0-602 GCF_051262595.1 Salipaludibacillus sp. CF4.18 | reverse complement strand
ACTCCCTCAGGAAAAGTTACTATGCCGGGGTTCTGAACCGCTTTTATTAATTTTAAAAAATTTTTCTTTAAGCCCTGTCTGAATATAAGCCACTAGATTTTGAATTAATTCAAAATTATGGTACTTAGGCTTACACGTTGTGTTAGGAGACTGTATAGATCTCCCAGTTGAAACTTATGGGCACATTGGACTCTGCAAATTAGGGGACTCACCCTCCCATATCTCCTGGTATCACGTACCTACATTCCTTCGTTGGGTCTTTTCCCTAAAGCAGAGGCCGGCATATGCTCCTGCATGGACTGATCCTTGTAGATCGTCTTAAGTCGAATTATGGCCGGCTTCTCCGTGTCTTAATTGTCAGGGATTATTCATTCATAGATTCTTAACTAAGCTGCTGTCTTATCAATGAGAAAAGGTATATCCAACATCATATGTTCTTCATCAAACTTTCTTCCATGTTTGCAAAGACCATGGCATATTTGAAGTAGCTTTCTTGAAAGAACAACTAATGCTTCTTTGCCAGTCAACGGATTCTCTCTTCGAGAGACATAATAATCATAAAGAGCCCTAAATGCTTTATTGGCATGTAACAAAGGTAAGAT
>NZ_JBIMEV010000155.1:0-631 GCF_051262595.1 Salipaludibacillus sp. CF4.18 | reverse complement strand
GTTAACCATAAGTAAACAAACAAAAAGGAGAGATTGATATGAAATTTGGGTATTTTACATTAACTGACAATCCACCTGTATATGGTAATGAACGAAAAGATTCGAATCAAATGATTACAGACCTAGTAGACCAATGTGTTTATGCAGAAGAACTAGGGTTTAATTCTGTCTGGGTTCCTGAGCATCATTTCAGTGCTCTAGGAGTATTGCCTTCACCATCAGTATTTTTATCACATGTAGCAGCAAAGACAAGTAAAATACAGTTAGCCCCGGCAACGGTTTTGTTACCGGCAAATCACCCGATTCGTATGGCTGAAGAATATGCACTACTTGATCTTTTAAGTAATGGTAGAGCAATTTTCTCAGCTGGAAGAGGATATGATAAACGTGAATATGATGTATTTGAAGTGGACTTTAATGATAGTAGGGATATATTCTTTGAACAGTTAGACATTATCAAAAAGGCATGGACGCAAGAGTCAATTTCTTATGAAGGAAAATTTTATAATTTCCCAGAGATTGAGATAACACCAACACCGGTACAAGATCCTCACCCTCCAATTTTTGTTGCAGCTTTCAGTGAACCATCTGTATTAAAAGCAGCAGAAATGGGTGAGAATGTAATTTTTGC
>NZ_JBIMEV010000154.1:0-634 GCF_051262595.1 Salipaludibacillus sp. CF4.18 | reverse complement strand
ATACAGTCGAGAATGCGTGACGATCGGTTCATTGTCTTCATTTAATACCACGACAGTATTAAAGGTAAGACGTGTTTTTACTCTTTGTCTCGCAAACCTCGGCGAGGTGGAATATTCCTTATTATCCAGGCTCACGATCCCATACTTATCAGCCTTCATTTCCTGATAATAAGCACATTCAAAATCTTTCTCTGGAAGGTGCAGCCACTTACTTTGGTCTTCTTTATATAACTCTGATTGAAGTACTTGCTTTTTATAATGCACACGATGTCGGTCTTCCTCTGCCCAACTCCAAAGCGCCTTATTAAAGTGATCTAAGTTAGCCACCGTACATTCAGGCAAAAGAAAATTGTTCCGCACGTATTTAACCATCGCTTCTACGTGACCTTTTTCATTTCCCTTCCCTGGATTACAAAACTCATATCGGAAACCGTAGTGTAAGACAAACCTTTCGAAGGTATCGGTCAGTTTCCGTGCTCCTTTTCCCATGATTTTTGAGACCGCAGGTGACAAGTTATCGAATCGAACGGTAGTTGGAACGCCACCGATATGGCGAAATATACGTTGTAAGCCTTCAAGTAAACACTCGGTATTTTCCGAAGGGAAAACCTGAAAATAAAAGGTGTTACTAAAT
>NZ_JBIMEV010000153.1:0-634 GCF_051262595.1 Salipaludibacillus sp. CF4.18 | reverse complement strand
TTTTAGTAACTCCTTTTATTTTCAAGTATTTCCTTCGGAAAATACAGAATGTTTACTTGAAGGCTTACAACGTATATTTCGTCATATCGGTGGTGTTCCAACTACTGTTCGATTCGATAACTTATCTCCCGCGGTTTCGAAAATAATGGGCAAAGGAGAACGGAAACTGACTGATACATTCGAACGGTTTGTCTTACACTACGGTTTCCAATATGAATTTTGTAATCCAGGGAAGGGAAATGAAAAAGGTCACGTAGAAGCGATGGTTAAATACGTGCGGAACAATTTTCTTTTGCCTGAATGTACGGTGGCTAACTTAGATCACTTTAATAAGACGGTTTGGAGTTGGGCAGAGGAAGACCGACATCGTGTGCATTATAAAAAGCAGGTACTTCAATCAGAGTTATATAAAGAAGACCAACGTAGGTGGCTCCACCTTCCTGAGAAAGATTTTGAATGTGCTTATTATCAGGAAATGAAGGCTGATAAGTATGGGATCGTGAGCGTGGATAATAAGGAATATTCCACCTCGCCGAGGTTTGCAAGACAAAGAGTAAAAACACGTCTTACCTTTAATACTGTCGTGGTATTAAATGAAGACAATGAACCGATCGTTACGCATTCTCGACTGTAC
>NZ_JBIMEV010000152.1:0-651 GCF_051262595.1 Salipaludibacillus sp. CF4.18 | reverse complement strand
ATGTGTGCCCGGCATGTCTAACAACTTGGTGGTGAAAGTCCACTACAGACTTGGTAGTAGGAACTGTTAGCGGAAGGCAAGGGTGTCCATCGTGAGGTGGAATCTGAAGGAAGCCGGAAGCAAAATCCTGAGGTGACGAACAGAAATTGGATACAAGGCTGAATAGAGAAGGATGAGTTTGCATAACAAAATGAAGTCCTATACTACCCAAATCTCTTACAGTAAATCCAGCACCTATATGGGAGGAAAGTGGTTAGACTTACCCGGGGAGGTCTTACAAGGGTTCCCGACAAGAGGGAAGGAATTTCCCACAGGAACAATCATGACAGTGATGGCTTGATGAATTGTAAGAAGTCAGCCGAAGCCATAGTAGTCCAAAAAGAGGATGAAGGGCTGAACAATAGTAATCTTGGAAGCCGTGGAGGTGAGAGAAATGCAAAGATCACAGACAACATCGAAAGATGGCTATCTACAAGAGAATAGGATGGAATCCGAAGGTACAGTAGAAGTGTGTAGTATTTCTCACGGTGAAACGGAAAGAAGAGATGGTGTGAGTCATCTGATCAATAAAGTAGCCAGTCGCTCAAACTTGAACCAAGCTTATAAAAAGGTGAAGGCTAACAAGGGAGCTCCTGGAGTTGATGGAATGAC
>NZ_JBIMEV010000151.1:0-673 GCF_051262595.1 Salipaludibacillus sp. CF4.18 | reverse complement strand
GCGGATCATTTGAAGAAAAGGACAACCGTTCGCCTGAACAGGAAGAGATGATCAGGTTGCGGAAAGAGAATCAAAAGCTAGCCATGGAGAATGATATTTTAAAGCAAGCCGCGCTGATCATGGGACGAAAGTAGATGTGATTCGAAACAACACCCACAAATACTCGGTATCAGCAATGTGCAACGTCCTCCAACTTGCCCGAAGTACGTATTATTATGAAGCGAAAATTCGATACAAACAAGACGAAGAATTACCGGAATTAATCTTAAATATATTCAAGGAAAGCCGAGATAACTTTGGTCAACGAAAAATTAAGATCGAACTAGAAAAGAAGAAGTGGACGGTTTCTCGACGTCGTATTGGGAGAATCATGAAAGAACAGGGACTTGTTTCAAAGTATACTGTCGCTCAATTTAAGCCATTTCGTACGTCTTGTAACGAATCTGAAGTTGGAAATACATTAAATCGAGAATTCAACCAAGAGGAAGAACTCAATGTAATTGTGAGTGACTTAACCTACGTTCGTGTCAATCAAAAATGGCACTATATCTGTGTTTTAGTAGACTTATATAACCGAGAAATTATTGGACACAGTGCAGGACCTAACAAGACCGCTGGGTTAGTTCAACGTGCCTTTGCGTCGGTGCCGTACAATCTACATCGTTTTAAATTA
>NZ_JBIMEV010000150.1:0-693 GCF_051262595.1 Salipaludibacillus sp. CF4.18 | reverse complement strand
ACTTAAGCTTTTTGAGAAAGAAATTGAACAGCGAGAAGAGCGAAAGATCAACCTACTATTGAAGGCGGCAACCTTGCCAGAGTTATATGGCAAACCTTTTGACTGGAAAGAGATTGAATTAGGTCAAGGATTAAATCAGGAGTCCCTTTTACAGGGAGCGTTTATCGAGACTAGGGAGAATATGATTTTCTATGGAGGTGTTGGAGCTGGAAAGACCTATTTATCAACACTTATTGGGTTGAACGCCATTCAGAATCAGGGAAATCGTGTAAAGTTTTATACCGTGGCTTCCCTCGTGAATCATCTCTTAGATGCCCATGAAAAGGGAACCGTGAATAAACTGTTTAAGCAGATTGAGAAACTAGATTTGCTTATCTTAGATGAACTGGGATATATTCCTTTACACAAGCAAGGGGCTGAACTGCTTTTTCAAGTGATTACCTTGTGCTATGAAAAGCGTAGTCTGATCATCACAACCAATCTACAGTTTGGCCAGTGGAATCACGTATTTGGAGACCCGATCTTAACGGAAGCAGTGGTAGATCGCTTGATCCATCATTCCCACCTGGTGCTATTCAAAGGAGAGAGTCACAGATTAAGAGAATCTATGTTTAACAAAGAGTAAAGTGGAACGTTGGTAAGTGGCTACAAAAAAGGTTGCCGTTTTATACATTTTTCTCTTGCCAAATACAA
>NZ_JBIMEV010000149.1:0-860 GCF_051262595.1 Salipaludibacillus sp. CF4.18 | reverse complement strand
GCCATCTTATTACTATTCTTTACGCCTATCGAGTCTTCTGCTTTCTGCATCAACTGTTCCACTTTCTTTTGGGGAAGATAGGAAATGCCTGCTTCCCGATGGGTGTGAACAATTTTTTCAGCAGAATAAACCATGACATCGACAGGTAATGGTGTATGTTTCAGAATCGCACAAGCTTGTTCACCAAGCCCCTTATAAACCGATGAGAATTCAGGGAAGTAAAGATCCATCCAACGTCGGATTCGATTCTGAGTGGCAGACAGTTCTTTTCTAAGGCGAGCTCTGAAGGACGTCCCTTTACGTAATTCAGTGTCTGTCTTATTCTGATCTCTTGGAATACTGTAATGGCCGTATGTGATCATTTTGGCAATAAGCCGGGCATCCTTGATATCATTCTTGCTTGGCGAATTGTCATCTAGCTCTTTAGATTTCTTGACGTGAAAAGGATTAACTATGACAAAAGGAATCTCGTATTCCGTCAGAAATTCAGCTAGGTTCATCCAAAAGTGACCCGTTGGTTCAAATCCAACCAAGATATCATTCTTACCTTGTGACTCTAAGAGTTTCATGAGTGATGAATAGAAATCTTCAAAGCCCTGGTAAGATTGCTTAAACTTCCAGCTCTTAGACAACTCTCGTCCACGTTCATCAACAGCACAAGCATAGTGGGTGGCTTTAGCGATATCAATACCAACAACCAATGTTTGTTCAGTTACTTGATCAATACGAAAATTTCTATTATGATGCATATGAAGATCCTCCTTAGTGATGTGCGATTGGGCTTAATACACCTGCATCATAACGGAGGGTCTTCTTTTTTTCAACCGCACATTCGTTGATTAACAGGAATGCTCCTGCGG
>NZ_JBIMEV010000148.1:0-968 GCF_051262595.1 Salipaludibacillus sp. CF4.18 | reverse complement strand
GCATCGGAGCTTGGTCATCCTTCGTCAGAAACGATTCAACAAGTCTATCACCAAGTCATTCACGGACGAGGGTATAGGGAAACGTTGAATATGAAACAACCAGTTCCAAAAATGCCTTTGGCATCTAGAGGCATGAATCAATATGATGCCTTCTTTTCACTAGAGAGGGGGCACCTAGAATGAATGAAGTTATTCAAGAGTATGCGAAGAAACTGAAGTTAAGTTGGGTTCGCGAGCACTATCATGAAATAGAAGCCGCAACTCAAGAGGAGTTTTTACTTAAGCTTTTTGAGAAAGAAATTGAACAGCGGGAGGATCGAAAGATCAACCTACTATTGAAGGCGGCAACCTTGCCAGAGTTATATGGCAAACCTTTTGACTGGAAAGAGATTGAATTAGGTCAAGGATTAGATAAGGAGACCCTTTTACAGGGAGCGTTTATCGATACCAAGGAGAATATGATTTTCTATGGAGGTGTTGGAGCTGGAAAGACTTACTTATCAACACTTATTGGGTTGAACGCCATTCAGAATCAAGGAAAGCGTGTAAAGTTTTATACCGTGGCTTCCCTCGTGAATCATCTCTTAGATGCCCATGAAAAAGGAACCATGAATAAACTGTTTAAGCAGATTGAGAAACTAGATTTGCTTATCTTAGATGAATTAGGATACATTCCTTTACACAAGCAAGGGGCTGAACTGCTTTTTCAAGTGATTACCTTGTGCTATGAAAAACGTAGTCTGATCATCACAACCAATCTACAGTTTGGCCAGTGGAATCACGTCTTTGGAGACCCAATCTTAACGGAAGCAGTGGTAGATCGCTTGATCCATCATTCTCACCTGGTGCTGTTCAAAGGAGAGAGTCACAGATTAAGAGAATCTATGTTTAACAAAGAGTAAAATGGAACGTTGGTAAGTGGCTACAAAAAAGGTTGCCGTTTTATACATTTTTCTCTTGCCAAATAC
>NZ_JBIMEV010000147.1:0-1006 GCF_051262595.1 Salipaludibacillus sp. CF4.18 | reverse complement strand
TGAATATTGCGGATGAATAGAGCCACTTGTGCGGAGTTTTGAGCCAGTGATTGCGGAAGATAGAGCCACCGTCTGCGGACGGGAGAGCCAACAATATAAATTAGAACGACCTCTTGTATAATAAAAGTTGCATGCAATCAAGCATGACATTATTATACAGGAGGTTTTTTTGTGATTAATTGTCGTAAAATTCTAGAGTTGTATTTTGAAAAAATCAGTCAAAGAACAATTAGTTCTAGTACTGGTCATTCGAGAAATACAGTCTCTGAAGTCGTTCATCGAGCGAAGAAACTTGGTGTGGAAAGCTTGAACGATACCATGACCAATCCATGGCTAGAATCGTTTCTCTTTCCAGAAAAACAGGCTATTGAGAAAGGTTACTTCCCGGTTGATTGGGAAAAAGTGCATAAGGAATTACAAAAGAAGAATGTAACTTTGACTTTATTGCATTATGAGTATGCAACGGAAGCACGTGAGGGTGGAAAGATTCCTTACGCTTATCGAACATTTACCGAGAATTATGGAAAATACGCGAAGAAGTACAAATTGACAATGCCTATTCTAAGAAAACCTGGTGAAAGTATGGAAGTAGATTGGGCAGGTTCTACGTTGGAAATTATTGATCGCTCAACAGGAGAAGCTATACCAGCGTACATTTTTATTGCGACCTTACCCTATAGCCAATTCAGCTACGTGGAAGCTTTCATGGATATGAAATCAGCGAATTGGCTTATCGCTCATATTCATGCATTAGAATATTTTGGAGGTGTTCCTGAAACGTTGGTTCCAGATAATTTGAAAACGGGAGTTATAAAAGCCCTTAGGAGTGAGCCTGTTCTCAATGAAGCCTATCGTGAACTAGCGGATTATTATCGTACGGTAATTGTTCCAAGCCGTGTCCGGAAACCAAAAGATAAAGCAAGTGTCGAAGGAACAGTTGGATATATCTCTCGACAGATCATCGCTCCATTAAGAAACTATCATTGTTTTCATATCGAAGATTTGA
>NZ_JBIMEV010000146.1:0-1007 GCF_051262595.1 Salipaludibacillus sp. CF4.18 | reverse complement strand
CGCAGGAGCATTCCTGTTAATCAACGAATGTACGGTTGAAAAAAAGAAGACCCTCCGTTATGATGCAGGTGTATTAAGCCCAATCGCACATCACTAAGGAGGATCTTCATATGCATCATAATAGAAATTTTCGTATTGATCAAGTAACTGAACAAACAATGGTTGTCGGTATCGATATCGCTAAAGCCACCCACTATGCTTGTGCTGTTGATGAGCGTGGACGAGAGTTGTCTAAGAGCTGGAAGTTTAAACAATCCCATCAGGGCTTTGAAGATTTCTATTCATCACTCATGAAACACTTAGAGTCACACGGTAAGAATGATATCCTGGTTGGATTTGAACCAACGGGTCACTTTTGGATGAACCTAGCTGAATTCCTGACGGAATACGAGATTCCTTTTGTCATTGTTAATCCTTTTCACGTCAAGAAATCTAAAGAGCTAGATGACAATTCGCCAAGCAAGAATGATATCAAGGATGCCCGGCTTATTGCCAAAATGATCACATACGGCCATTACAGTATTCCAAGGGAACAGAATAAGACAGACGCTGAATTACGTAAAGGGACGTCCTTCAGATCTCGCCTTAGAAAAGAACTGTCTGCCACTCAGAATCGAATCCGACGTTGGATGGATCTTTACTTCCCTGAATTCTCATTGGTTTATAAGGGACTTGGTAAGCAAGCTTGTGCGGTTCTGAAACATACGCCATTACCTGTCGATGTCATGGTTTACTCTGCTGAAGAAATTGTTCACACCCATCGGGAAGCAGGCATTTCCTATCTTCCTCAAAAGAAAGTGGAACAGTTGATGCAGAAAGCAGAGGACTCGATAGGAGTAAAGAATAGTAATAAGATGGCCAGATTAGAGATCAGAATGCTAATTGAACATATGGAGATGATCGAATCCCAACTCCATACAATAACCGAGGAACTCATAGCCCTTGCTAAAGAAATTAAAGATTTTGATTGCATCACCTCTGTAAATGGACTTAGCGAAACCTTCGCC
>NZ_JBIMEV010000145.1:0-1012 GCF_051262595.1 Salipaludibacillus sp. CF4.18 | reverse complement strand
ATTACAGATAGTTTATTTAATCGAGAAAATTTCAGCAGTTGAGTTACTTAATATTTCAGTTGAGGATTTTGACACAAATTCACTGAATTGTTTTCCTAATAATTCATTACTTAAAAACGAGGATACTTCTATAAATTTGTAAAAAGAACACGAAAACCTGGAAAAGTTAGCTCATTATTTTTTAAAACTTGTCGTATATCATTTTCAATTACATAATTTAGCCCTCTAATTAATGCAAATATTGAATAACTTTTAGCAAACTCTTCTCGCTGTAAACTCATATGCTCTCCTCCTGTTAGAATCAGCTTTTAAAAATATATACATGGCAAAGTTTAAAAACCTGTAATTAACAAGTACTAATACCATTATTACCCACTAAGCTGGCTTTAATCTATCTTATTGCTTATAAGTTCATAAGAAAAAATGGATATATTAAGGTACGTGAAAAAAGTGAATATTAATAGTAGTGTTTATCTCTGGTTGTTATTTATTGAGGATGTCGTCAAACAAGTAAAAAACTTAGCACGTGATAATTGTGAGGTTGTGGTTTACGATTTAAATAAAGGCTGCGACACGAATGATTGTGAAATGAAAGCAAAACAATATGACGTTAAATCAGTTCCAACTGTTGCAATCGAATGTTAAAAAAATAACGGAATTGACTTTGAATCTTTAAAATCAGCAGGATTAGGTCAATAATTTACTAATGGAACAAGATTGTTTTCTTTCAATAAAAAATCCCCCCTTATTGAAGTGACGGGGAAGCGCAATAAGCCGTAGCTCCTTTTGTAGATCTAAAGAGGAGGATAAGTTTAGAAGTATTTAAAAATTTACTAGTAACTAAATGACGCACTTATAATTGGAGTATTATGGTATAATTGTTTTATTGAGAGAATTTTTCTATCAGGTCTTTAGTAATATTGTAAAACAATGTTTGCAAGAAAGATTAAACAATCAAATTTACATTTTGAAAACACCACCATAACAATACTTATTGCGGGGTGTACAAATA
>NZ_JBIMEV010000144.1:0-1016 GCF_051262595.1 Salipaludibacillus sp. CF4.18 | reverse complement strand
TACCATAATTATGGTAAAAAAACTGAATTTCGATTATACCTGTAATTTTTCAATCATTGATAGGAAATGGAGAAAAATAAGGCGACTTTTTCACTGGTCCCGGACGGTTCTGTGCTTCATTTGCACGGCTTGACAATCAAGATAGTAAGTCCTTTTATAAGCATGTATACTGCAAAAAAATTAGTGAATCAAATTGCTAGCTTAGACGGTTTGAAATGTACATTAATTACAAGATATGAACTAAAAGCTTTTATCGATGGTGCTAGCAGTATTGAGGCTCGATTGAAATGGTAAACTGGCGTGAGAATCTAGACAAATTATTATTATCTTTTAATGAAAGATAAAATTTAATATCTTATATTGAAAAGCGATATAAGGAATTTGGATTCGATGATGCTCAGCGTTATAAATTTTACATTCTCACAGTAAGATATGAATTGCCAAATGAACCTAAACCAATACGAAATAATTCAGGCGGTTGGTTATATAGGTTAAAGGATTTAAAGGAAGCTATTGATTATGTACATACAATGAAAAATCCTTAAAGTAGAGAAGTATATTGTTTAGTACACATGCGGTTATTGTTATTAAACTATTTTAATAAGGTTGAATCCTAGTTTATCACCTCAATTGTTGATGGGCTTATCTGATTATGCAAAGTATACAAAGCGAGCAGTTGGAAAATGAAGGGGAACTTTAATCATGCTATTACTTATAGAAGAAAGACAACGAATGAGGCTCATCTCCTGGGCCATTTTTTGCGTTTTATGTAGTGAAATTGTAATAGATATAAGACAAAGTGAAAGGAGCACTGGGGTGGGAGAGGGGGAAATACGGGGCTACATATATAGTGGAAACTCGGTTATTTTCAATCTCTATAAATTTAAACTTCCATCCATTACTCTACGCCGAGCCCCTCCGTTACCTCTTTAGGGTGCCATACATTCCTATCACATTATCATTTACAAATAGAGGCGCTATTTCTATAGCTAAATCAATTCGCTCACCCGACTTAT
>NZ_JBIMEV010000143.1:0-1056 GCF_051262595.1 Salipaludibacillus sp. CF4.18 | reverse complement strand
CCATGCTTCTATGAAAAATAAAGTTGTGTTTTATTCCATTTTATTCCTGTATCGGTGGTTTAGCCTGTTCTAAGTTCTTTTTAACAGATTGATAATTGTTAAAAAAGGGGCTTATACTTTGGAAGAAAAGGAAATATTAAACACTTTTAACAGTGAAATTGGAAGGAATATTCATAACAAAAGGAGATTGTTAGATCTGACACTTGAGGACTTAGCTGAATTTGCAGAACTGAATAATGATCACATTAGTGACATTGAAAAAGGTCGTGTAAATATGAGCCTACACACATTGATGAAAATCTGTGCTGGTCTTCAACTTAACAGTCCTGCTGAACTTCTAAAGGATGCAGAAGAAGAGCTGTATCCCCTCTTAAAGGAAATAGCCAAAGAGAGAAAAGATGTTAGAACGAAGTAGAGGAAGCCAGTTACCGTGAATGGCTCTCCTCCTTGTAACAGGGTACTGGAAAGGTTAAATTTGTACGTTTCAGTGCCCAAAAATAAGACATCCTGTTCCAACTCCAGTAATTTTTAACCCCTCAAAATGTATTAAATTCCCTTTTGATTAATATGAAAAAAATGCTTTGAAATGGTACTTTCCCTAACCCCTTTAATTAGTTTTATTAGCTGTGCCCAAATAACATACTAATGGAGGCCCTGCCATGACTGAGAATGTACATAGCTCTTATAAAATTACTAATAATACCCTAGCACTCACCCCATCTTATCGTTTTGATTCTTCTACGCTCGTCTATGAAACTAACAACAATTTATATGTAAAACAACCGTCACTGGAGATGATTAAAACAGCGTGTTTGGACGGTTTTGCGAATTATGATGGACGAAGAGAAGCAGCGATTCAAACAGGTGCTAAACGTAAAGTCCCCATCGCCATTTACCCTAATCAAGACATTTACGCATTCCCAACATTCACCGACACACTTTGATTGTCACTGGCTTTTCTTCGCTCATATCCAAGGCTTCACTTCACCTAAGAATCAACCCCGCCAAAGCATCGTCACCTTCTCCAACGGCAATAAACTTCTTTTACCCGTCTCC
>NZ_JBIMEV010000142.1:0-1107 GCF_051262595.1 Salipaludibacillus sp. CF4.18 | reverse complement strand
AGCCAAGATGCTATCAGAACAAGGAGCCAATATAGTAGGTATCTCCGATGCGTATGCAGCTTTATACGATGTGAATGGATTAGATATAGATTATTTACTAGATAATCGAGATTCTTTTGGGGCCGTAACAAATTTATTTAAGAACACCATAACAAATAAAGAACTACTCGAACGTGACTGTGACATTTTAGTGCCTGCTGCGGTTAGTAATCAAATTACGCGTGAAAATGCCCATCAAATCAAAGCGAAAATTGTGGTGGAGGCAGCTAACGGACCAACAACAATGGAAGCAACTAGAATTCTGACAGAACGAGGTATTTTACTTGTTCCAGATGTTTTGGCGAGCTCGGGTGGCGTGACCGTATCGTATTTTGAATGGGTACAAAATAACATAGGATACTATTGGAGTGAAGAAGAGGTCCATGAAAAACTTCGCAAAAAAATAGTAGATTCTTTTAACGCTGTTATTCACACAGCAACCTTACACAAGATAGATACTCGATTAGCAGCTTATATGGTTGGTGTTAGAAAAACAGCTGAGGCTTCAAAATTTCGAGGATGGGTATAAGGGGGGGGGGGGGCGTAGTTGTCGAACAATAGATTGTTTATGTGATGGAATTGTCGAAAAACGATTCATTACTGAAGGGGCATTTGTATATGAATGGGAACCATTGTTTCATATAAAAACATCAAATGGGGTAACCAAAAAGATAGAAATTGGCGTTAGTGGATTCATTGATAAGATATATGTCACTCCAGGAGATAGCGTACGTTCTAATATGACTTTAGCCATATTAAAAGAGGATACATTTCCATCTGGTTGTGATTGATTTACTAATAATTTATAGGGGATGAAATAGATGTTAACGACTTATAAGCATGAACCATTTACAGATTTTAGTGTAGAGGAGAACCGTATAGCATTTGAAGAAGCATTGAAAAACGTAGAAGAAGATCTTGGTAAAGAGTACCCATTAATCATTGGTGGGGAGCGGATTGTAACAGATGAGAAGATTGTCTCAATTAATCCATCCAAAAAAGAAGAAGTTGTCGGTACTGTTTCAAAAGCAAACAAAGAACTAGCAGAAAAGGCGATTCAATCTGCTG
>NZ_JBIMEV010000141.1:0-1116 GCF_051262595.1 Salipaludibacillus sp. CF4.18 | reverse complement strand
ACTTCTGTTCCACAAGTTGACTATAATTTTTGGGGTCATCCCGATAACTGCACCCTGGTCCCATAATTCTTGCGTATCGGCCATAACTTTTAGGGTTCGACCTTATAACGATACTTTTAAGGAGGCTCACCCTATGAATTATGTTCAAGCAAGAGATGATTATTTATTGTATTTAGAAGTCGAAAAAAATTATTCCATCAATACGTTAACCAGTTATGCTATCGATTTACGGCTATTTGGTGACTTTTTACAGAATAACAATCGTTCCATCTTTTTAGATGACATCAACTCATCTAGTATGCAAACTATTATTTTTACTAAAACAATAAAAAGGCTTTAGAGAAAATTTCTTCTCTAAAGCCTTTTTATATAATATCTGCAATTCAACTAACGCACCCTCGTTAATAACACACCAACTTTTATATACCCCAATTAAAGGTTCATGTTGTTAGATAAGAAAATGAAGTTGCTAGCTAACAACAGCTCTTTTTTTCTACTCTAGCATCCATTCTGATGGTGGATACATCATTGCATTCGATACAGGTAAGAGTGAAAAATAAATAGTATAACTATCCCATTTACTAACAAAAAAGCCATGTATCATTTTCTTTACCCTGATACATGGCTTTTTGAAATTCAAATATATAACAAATAATATCCTTATACAAAACAAATTTCAGTTATTGAATAAAGTACAAATTCAAGTTCTTTTTCTGTTGCTTCGTACAATTGCCTTCCATCTGGCATCTTGTACAAATTGTTATGAAGAAGGGTATCAATGATTTGGCTCTTATTAATATTATTTTGTATTGTTATCACAGACATTAAATCACTCCAACTATGTAAGCGTATTCAACATCTAGTATAAATAATATGGAATAGGATGTCAAACAATTGAATTCCATCCTATTCCTTCATTTATCAAATATTTTAGAACACTCTGTCTAGGATTTTACGAATCTTCTTGCAAAACAAAACCTAAAAAAACTCAGATTAATTAACAAGGCAAATCAATCTATTTGCACCTTCTGTATTAACAATCTTCCATAAAGCCTTCCTGTTAAAAATTGCATCCAGTAAGTTAGCTTTACAAACAGAAAAAACGAACTGCATTTG
>NZ_JBIMEV010000140.1:0-1121 GCF_051262595.1 Salipaludibacillus sp. CF4.18 | reverse complement strand
TCAGCTTCAATTTCATGATAATGTTCACGAATCCAGCTAAGCTTCAACTGTTTGGCATAAGCTTCGATTTGCTCTTTCATTTACGATCACCTCCTTCTTGAAAAAAGGCATCATAATGAGAAAGGCCGCGTGATGCGTTTGGCAAGACGGGCACCTTCATACGAGGAGTAATTTCCATATGAGAACGGTCTTGATTCAATAACGAATAAAAACAGTGCTTAATTTGATCTGCGCTAGGATGACCATGAGAGGAAGCCAATTGGAGCGCTTTGTTCAGTAATGTGAAATCATCATTTTTTAAGAGTTTCGCTAGTAAACGTAACCCCATTTTCCGTTCCTCTTCTGTGCAATCTTTTAAGTATTGAGACCAAGCATAAGGGAATTGATCATATAAGCTTGAATATTTAATAGCTTTCGGACGTTTTGATAATAATTCAAGATAAGGCTGCCATATCATCGATTTTCGCTTCACACCATATAGTCGAGAATGCGTGACAATGGGTTCATTGTCTTCATTTAATACAACGACAGTATTAAAGGTAAGACGTGTTTTTACTCTTTGTTTTGCAAACCTCGGAGAGGTAGAATATTCCTTATTGTCCAAACTCACAAAGCCATACTTATCAGCCTTCATTTCATGGTAATAAGCACATTCAAAATCTTTCTCAGGAAGGTGAAGCCACTTACTTTGGTCTTCTTTATATAACTCTGATTGAAGTACCTGCTTCTTATAATGCATGCGATGCCGGTCTTCCTCTGCCTTATTCCAAAGCGTCTTATTAAAGTGATCTAAGTTAGCCACCGTACATTCAGGCAAAAGAAAATTGTTCCGCACGTATTTAACCATCGCTTCTACGTGCCCTTTTTCATTTCCCTTCCCTGGATTACAAAACTCATATCGGAAACCATAGTGTAAGACAAACCTTTCGAAGGTATCGGTTAGTTTACGTGCTCCTTTGCCCATGATTTTTGAGACCGCAGGTGACAAGTTATCGAATCGAATAGTTGTTGGAACACCACCGATATGACGAAATGTACGTTGTAATCCTTCAAGTAAACATTCTGTATTTTCCGAAGGAAATACTTGAAAATAAAAGGTGTTACTAAAAGGGAAGGACACA
>NZ_JBIMEV010000139.1:0-1156 GCF_051262595.1 Salipaludibacillus sp. CF4.18 | reverse complement strand
AGAAATATAAAAACAGGATTATTTATATCCGGATTTTATAAAAATAGGTGTAAAAACCTTGATATAACCGCATTTTTTGCAGAGAAAAGCCCCCTAAAATGGTATAATATAAGTACGACCAAATACAACCATTAGGGGGCTTTTCTCATGCTTCGTTCAGAGCCAAAGCAATTAAGTTTTCACTCATCATTATACGATAAAATCCCAGAAAATCATACACTAAAAAAGATTTCTACCGTTGTAGATTTTAGTTTTATTAATACGCTCTTAGAAGACACCTACTGCCTCGATTTTGGGCGTCCTGCAAAAGAACCCGAAATGATGTGTAAACTCCTGTTTCTTCAGCGTTTATATAATTTATCGGACGAAAATGTCATGGCTGAAGCCAGTCTAAATCTTGCTTATATGTACTTTATCGGGATCAATCCGGAAGATACTTTACCAACTAAAAGTCTTCTCTCTAAATTCAGAAGTAGTCGTTTAGAAGAAGGGACCCTTGATGGAATGATCACAGAAATGGCTAGACAATGTGTCGAAAAGGGCATCCTCGAAGGAAATAGTGTGAGTGTCGATGCCACACATATCATCGCTAATACCGTAAAGAAGACACCCGAACGACTGATGAAACATTTGGCTAGAAATCTTATTCAGACCTTTGAAGAAGAAACGGAACAAACGTTAGAAAACGTGCCTACGGCACCCGAATATAAAGAAATTCCGAACCATCATGAAGCGAAAGCAGTGATGAAGAATTATCTCGAAACCGTCATCGAACAATTGGATCAGAAGATCCCTGGGAAAGAAAGTAAAACGGCGGAAAAGATCAAACAAGCGAAAGAAATTTTACTAGATCCTAAGTTTATGAATCAAAAAGGCGTACGTTCGATCATTGACGAAGACGCAAGGGTAGGACGCAAAAGTAAAACCCAAAGTTTTTATGGGTATAAAACAGAATTGGTGATGACGACAGACGAACGAATTATCACCTCTGTCAGAACAGCTAATGGTGCCTATATGGATGGTACATATGTCAAAGAAATGTTAGAAGAAACAAAAAAATGCGGCATGACTCTTCAGGAAGTTTTTGCCGATAAAGCTTACTTTAGAAAATCCATTCTAGATATTATCGAAGCAACGAATGCAAAGGCTTATATAC
>NZ_JBIMEV010000138.1:0-1189 GCF_051262595.1 Salipaludibacillus sp. CF4.18 | reverse complement strand
TCAAGACCGGCAAATGCCACTAGTTTCTTAGGATGATTATACCTTTCAATTTCCCCAGTTTCAGAAATAATCGTTGCTGCGATTTTTTCACCGATACCGGGAATTGATCGGATAATCTTAGATTCTTCAAGACTTTTTGCTAAAGCATCTATCTTATTTTTAAGCATGGATAGATGTTTTTTGTGTTCAAAAAGCATACTAATATACATATCTAAGCTTAGGGCAAGACTAGAGTATAAAGTCTTCTGAAAAGGGTTTTGAGCTGCGGCAGTAATTAGTTTTTCAGCCTGTTTGTTTGCCCATTGTAGTGAACGAGTGTTACAGAATTCTTTTATTTTAGTTGCTAATATTTCAGTATCAGCTTTTAAGGCATCTTCTGAAGTAGGAAATACTTGTAATGTTTTTAAAGAAACATCCGAATATAAGTCCCCAAAAACCTTACTATATTCAGGAAATACTTGATCCAAAACTGCCTGAAATTGTAGTTTGGTTTGTACAAACATCCCTGTTATATTATCGTGCTGTCTCGTAAGATGACGTAAGTTCATAAGTTGGATACCACGCTTTTTATAAGGCTCTAAATCCTCTTTATAATACAGCTCGCAGAGGTGATTGGCATCAATGATATCTGTTTTTACCTTCCGCAAACTAGAACTTTTTGCTTTATAAGAGATGAGTGGATTTACGATAATGATTAAATAGCCTTTGTCCTCAAAATATTGAACAACAGGTGTGTGATAATGACCAGTTGATTCCATTACAAGAGGGGGACGTTCTCCTAAAATATTTTCTATCTCTTTTATAAAATCTAATAAACTAGCTAACCCATCAAGATCATGTTTTACTTTGAAACTTTTCTTGTAGGGCTTCTTTCTTTCCAAGTATGCTTGAACCTGACTTTCACCTTTTGCTACATCCAGACCAACGACTGGATTCATTAAAATTCCTCCTTCAAAAATATAATCGCCGGTAACCCCTAAATCCTCCTCATAGTGTCATAGCTTCGCTTGTTATACGAGATCATTGTCCCAACCAGCCTCAAACATGTTTCTACAAGTAGGGGGCGAACTGTTTTGCGGACGGGGTCATAGCCCCACAGGCGCGAACGTTCTACCACGGCTACCGTTATCATATATCGATATAAAAAATGGTCAACCAGAAATATTTTCTGGCTGACCTAATAATACGA
>NZ_JBIMEV010000137.1:0-1206 GCF_051262595.1 Salipaludibacillus sp. CF4.18 | reverse complement strand
AGCGACTAACGGCATTACAACTCGAAAGAGGAGAGCTCTGAGCTTCTTTCTCCCTCGTTTTGTAATGGTTGTGCGTCCTTTATGAAGTCCTGATGTATTTTCCCGTAAGTTTAGTCCAGCTAGTTTAATAATTTGTTTTGGATGAGAATAGTTTCTTAGATCGCCTACTTCAGCTAAAAATGCAGCGACCGTATCTTTCCCTATTCCTGTGATTGCCACCATATTATGAACACCAGGAACTTGTTTAAGCAATTCATCTAAATGAGCATCTAGTTCTTCGAACTTTTCTTTCAATAAGTCATATTGAGCTAATAAGGTTTTAAGCTCTAATTTAGCCATGTTATTTCCTTGTTTAATGCCGACTGAACAACAAGCCGCCTCTTTTAATCTCCTCACTCTACTTAAACCAACACCTCTTTGGGCGCCCTTTTTGAGGTGTTTTAAAATTTCACCATCAGATAATTTCAGTAGCTCATGTGGTAGTAGATTAAGCTTTAAAGTACGAAGTGCAGCTTTTCCTTCCCAGTCTTTAAAGGCTGTAAAAAACTCAGGGAAATAGCGGTCTAGCCAATTGTGAATCTTACCTTGTACAGAACGTAGGTCAGTAGATAATAGCTCGCGCACTTTCATTGCTCCTCGAAGTTCTGCATAAACACCTTCAGGGATACTTGGTTCAGCGTAGCGACCGTCTTTGACCAACTGTGCTATGACTTTGGCATCTTTCACGTCATTTTTTGTTGGTGAATTATCGTCTAATTCTTTGCTTTTCTTAGTGTGCAATGGATTGACCACAACACACTTGATATTTAACTCTTTTAAATAATGTGCAAGGTTAAGCCAGTAATGTCCTGTTGGCTCCATACCAACGAAGACTTTATTCATTTGATTATCAACTTGAAGTTGTTTAATCCAACCTATTAAGCCATCAAACCCTGATTGAGTATTTTCAAAAGTAATAGATTTCCCTAGATCCATTCCTCTGAAATCCTGTGCTCTTGCGACGTGATTAAACTTTGCAATATCAACACCTATAATTAGTGTTTCAGCTGTGATTTGAGCAATTTTGTGATTTTGGTTATAATTCATTAGTGAGTCCTCCTTGGTTATCAATTAAGGGTCCTTTTGCGCGCAAAGCTTTGGACACCTCGTATCATACCAAGAGGACTCTTTTTCTATCAAACTCTAAATTCTTTAATTACAGGAATG
>NZ_JBIMEV010000136.1:0-1281 GCF_051262595.1 Salipaludibacillus sp. CF4.18 | reverse complement strand
GCTCTCCAGCGCCGATGATAGTTGGGGGTTTCCCCCTGTGAAAGTAGGACGCCGCTGGGCATTATATATGGAGGATTAGCTCAGTTGGGAGAGCATCTGCCTTACAAGCAGGGGGTCGGCGGTTCGAGCCCGTCATCCTCCACCATAATATATTTATTCTAAAAGGCTGGCCTAGCTCAATTGGTAGAGCAACTGACTTGTAATCAGTAGGTTGGGGGTTCAAGTCCTCTGGCCAGCACCATTTTTAGAGCCATTAGCTCAGTTGGTAGAGCATCTGACTTTTAATCAGAGGGTCGAAGGTTCGAGTCCTTCATGGCTCACCATTTTTATGCGGGTGTGGCGGAACTGGCAGACGCGCTAGACTTAGGATCTAGTGCCTTCGGGCGTGGGGGTTCGACTCCCTCCACCCGCACCACAATGCGGAAGTAGTTCAGTGGTAGAACATCACCTTGCCAAGGTGGGGGTCGCGAGTTCGAATCTCGTCTTCCGCTCCAATTTAATTCTTAAGTTAATAAAGTCCTGCCGGGGTGGTGGAATTGGCAGACACACAGGACTTAAAATCCTGCGGTAAGTAATTATCGTGCCGGTTCAAGTCCGGCCCTCGGCACCATTTTAATATGCGCCCGTAGCTCAATTGGATAGAGTATCTGACTACGAATCAGAAGGTTAGAGGTTCGAGTCCTCTCGGGCGCACCATTTAAACTTTATATTACTTAGTTGCTTAACAAAGTAGTTTACTGTTTAATACCATTTAGAACGGGAAGTAGCTCAGCTTGGTAGAGCACTTGGTTTGGGACCAAGGGGTCGCAGGTTCGAATCCTGTCTTCCCGACCACTTTAAATAAAGTTAGTTTTGGGGCCTTAGCTCAGCTGGGAGAGCGCCTGCCTTGCACGCAGGAGGTCAGCGGTTCGATCCCGCTAGGCTCCACCAATATTTTATCCCTTTCCACTAAACTAAATTTAATTTAATTAGTTTCTTCTGGAGAGTGGCTAGTAATTTCTATTATAGAAATGATACCCGCACGGGATATTCCCATGGTGCGGTTTTTATTTTGACAGAGATAGTTTATGTGGAATTACTTTCCTGAAAATTAATCTGTATAAAAGTATTGCATTGTAGATCAATAACATGGTATATTATTATCCGTCGCCAAAACATTAAACTTTCTAATGAAAAGCAAATAAACTTTTTTCTTGAAAGTAGTTGACCGTGACGATGAAAGATGGTATATTAATTGAGTCGCCAAAAACGACAACATAAAATCCGGATGATAAATTAAGT
>NZ_JBIMEV010000135.1:0-1322 GCF_051262595.1 Salipaludibacillus sp. CF4.18 | reverse complement strand
TTCCACCCCATTAAAAAATTGGGTGAGATCCTATAAAACACAGGGCATGGATGGATTAAAACGAAGAAAGGTGCAGGAAGGGTACTCTGTTCAATTTAAATTAGATACGATACAATTTATACTAGAGACAGGTGCTTCTTATCAGGAAACTGCTGATCAATTTAGATTGAACAATCCTTCCTTAATTTATCGTTGGATGAAAACATTTAATGAACGAGGGATAGAAGGCCTGAAACCAATATCAAAGGGGCGACCTTCTATGTCTAAGAAATCAACTAAATCCAAGAATAAGGAAGAGACAAAGTTAACACGTGAAGAAGAATTAGAACGTGAGAATGAAATACTGAGACTAGAAAATGCTTACCTAAAAAAGTTGAAAGCTTTTCGGGAGAATCCAAATGCCTTCCACGAAAAGCACAGGCAAAAGTGGCATTCGAACTCAAAGAAGAAGGATTCCGATTAAAAGATATATTCATTGTTGTAGGTATTCCTGAAGCAACCTATCACTATCATGTGAAAAACTTTGGACAAGAAGACTCAGATACAGAACTAAAAAAACTGATTACAAGCCTATTTAAGCAGTTTCATGAACGCTATGGTTATAAACGTATCACAAGAGAATTAACCAAATTAGGACATTCTATCAACCATAAAAAAGTGTATCGCATTATGCGGGAACTAGGGTTAAAATGTGTGAAATTTATGCGGAAATCCCGTAAATACAATTCATATAAGGGAAACGTAGGAAAAGTAGCGATAAACCGATTGTCCCGCCGCTTTAGCACACCTATCCCTCTTCAAAAGTTAGTAACCGACATTACAGAATTCAAATGTCTAGGCGAAGAGAAGTTATATTTAAATCCAATTCTTGACCTTTATAACGGAGAAGTTATTGCGTTTGAAATCAGGAAACGTCCAACATTAGATCTTGTCATAGAACCTTTAACAAGGGCGCTACAGATAATAAAGAATCATGCAACTTATCGCACTACCATTCATTCTGATCAAGGTTGGCATTACCAGCACAATCAATGGGTGAGGACATTAAAAGAAAATAAAGTATTCCAAAGCATGTCACGTAAAGCAACCTGCGCAGACAACGCTTCAATGGAAAATTTCTTTGGCATTTTAAAACAAGAAATGTATTATGGGGAAGAATTAGTAAGCTATGAAGAATTAAAAAGACGGATAGAAGAATATATCGACTGGTATAACAATGAACGATCAAAAATAAAATTGGCCGGATTGAGTCCAGTAGAATACCGAACTCAATCCAGCCAATCAGCTGCATAAAAAAACTCTAACTTTTGGGGGTAACCACC
>NZ_JBIMEV010000134.1:0-1346 GCF_051262595.1 Salipaludibacillus sp. CF4.18 | reverse complement strand
CTGGTTCTCGTAAAAAGGTGTTTGAGGAAGAAGAGAAATCCTACCTTCAACAGCTTCCTCAAACACGTTACAAACTTACGGAATGGAAATCAGCAAAAGTTCAACTGAACTACCACATCCAAGTTGAACGCATGTATTATTCCGTTCCATATGATTATGTCCGTGAGCAAGTCGATGTGCGACTAACCACGGATCTAATTGAAGTTTACTTCAAAGAAGCTCGAATTGCATCCCATAAAAGACTAAATGGTGAGATAGGTCAATATTCTACAAACATCGATCATATGCCTGATAATCATCGATTATATCTAGAACATAATCCTGAAAACAATCGCAAATGGGCAGAAACGATTGGAACTTCTATGGTGCAATTTGTTTCTTATATCTTAGAAATGAATGTTGAAAAGAAAGCATTAAATATCCTTAGTACATTAAGAAATCTATCAACAAAATACCCGAAAGATGAACTCGAAAATGCAACACAAATATTACTAGAAATATCAACAAACCCTACGGTTTCTGTATTAAAGGGTGTACTAGAAAGAAGTAAGAAGCGAAAACAAAATCAAAAGGCAAATACAAATAGTGATCAAACGAACAGCGATAACTATGCATTTGTACGTGGAGCTAAATACTTTGGGGGGAATAAATAATGATGAATCAAGAAACGTTACGTAAGTTAACTGAAATGAAAATGGGTGCAATGGCAGAAGTATATCAGCAACAAGGGCAGAATAAGGAATATCAAGGCATGGATTTTGATGATCGTTTCAACCTTTTGGTAGATTATGAGTATGATCGTCGTAAATCTAATAAACTCGAACGACTAATTAAACAAGCAACGTTTAATGAGCCAACTGCAGCTATAGAAGATGTAGAGTATCATCCCGATCGGAATCTAGATAAGAAATTAATTCTAGAGTTAGCAACAGGAAACTACATTCAAAATCACCATAATATTATTTTAATGGGGGCATCCGGGAACGGAAAAACTTGGATATCTAATGCGTTTGGGGTCCATGCATGTCGGCAACTTTATAAAGTAAAGTATATCAGGTTACCAGAATTACTTGATGAATTGACTGTAGCGAAGTATGAAGCTGATGGTAGTTTCCGTAAGATCATTCAAAAGTATAAGAAGATCGACCTATTGATACTTGATGAATGGTTATTAACCGAGCTTTCAGAGGAGCATGTACTTCATGTGTTGGAAATCATTGAGGCGAGATTAAAACGAGCCTCGACTATTTTCTGTTCACAATTTTCACCAGAAGGTTGGCACTCAAAGCTAGGACAGGCACAAGTAGCTGATGCGATTCTTGATCGTATTGTTCATGATTCTCATA
>NZ_JBIMEV010000133.1:0-1360 GCF_051262595.1 Salipaludibacillus sp. CF4.18 | reverse complement strand
AATAGCCACCCGCGTTTCCAAAGCCTTGGATGATAATTTTTGCTCCATCAAGGTTTATTTTCTCCGCCTTAGAAGCCTCTTCTATACAAATAGCTACCCCCATAGCGGTCGCTGTTTCTCTGCCAAAAGAACCTCCTAATGCGATCGGTTTACCCGTAATAAAACCAGGAGAATCAAACTCACGAATCCGACTATATTCATCCATCATCCATGCCATAATTTGTGAGTTAGTATAGACATCAGGTGCCGGAATATCTTTGGTAGGTCCAACAATTTGACTAATCGCACGAACATAGCCTCTACTTAAACGCTCGACTTCAGGAAAAGACATGTTTCTTGGATCACAAATGATTCCGCCTTTTCCACCACCATAAGGAACATCTACAATTCCACACTTTAAGGTCATCCATATCGATAAAGCTTTCACTTCATCTTCTGTCACTTCGGGATGAAAACGAATCCCTCCTTTAGTTGGACCAACTGCATCATTATGTTGAGCACGGTACCCCGTAAACACTTTCACTTCCCCATTATCCATGCTTACAGGAATTCGAACAGTGAACATACGAACAGGTTCCTTTAGTAATTCATACATCTCTTCTCCGTATCCTAACTTCTTTAAGGCTGTTTGGATAACTGATTGTGTTGATGATAGTAGACTTGCTTCTTTTTCATTTTCGATGACAGCTCCCACAGACATACACCCCATTTTTTGACGTATCTATTAAACCCCTAGCACTTTTTGAATTTTCTTTATTGCCCAATCAAGATCTTCTTTTTCAATGACAAGTGGTGGCGCAAATCGAATCACATTTTCATGTGTCTCTTTGCATAAAAGCCCTTCGTTTTTTAATTCTTCACAATATTTCCTTGCAGGTTCTTTTAGTTCAACACCAATAAACAAGCCTCTACCGCGAATTTCTTTAATCATTGGATTATCAATTTGTTCAAGCTGCTCCTTTAGATGTTTTCCCAACTCCATTGAACGGCTCACGAGATTTTCTTCCTCAATGACTTGAAGAGCTGCTAGGGAAACCGCGCAAGCAAGTGGGTTTCCACCGAATGTCGATCCATGCGATCCAGGTTCAAATACGTCCAAAACATCTTGATTTGCCGCTACGACTGAAATCGGAAATACACCACCTCCAAGAGCTTTTCCTAATATATACATATCGGGAATGACTTCTTCCCAATCACAAGCAAAAAGTTTTCCTGAACGACCTAAACCAGATTGAATTTCATCTGCAATAAATAGCACTTGTTCTTTTTGACATAGTTCAGAAGCTTCTTTTAAAAATCCGTCTCTAGGTATATTTATTCCAGCTTCCCCTTGAATAGGCTCGATCAAAAATGCTGCAGT
>NZ_JBIMEV010000132.1:0-1433 GCF_051262595.1 Salipaludibacillus sp. CF4.18 | reverse complement strand
CCCATTGGCCTTGCACCTCAGTAAAATTATTTTATTAATGTTATATTTTTACATTTGTTTTTCCGCTAGAAATAGAAAAAAAGGCGGACTAAGTCACTTAAGACCTTGTTCCCTTTTTTTTCCTTTTATATTGTCTGTATTTTAAACTTTGATTACTTTCTTTTCTGTACTTTAATCATCGCAACGTTTCCTTGAAAGGCAGTTTTCTTTTTCTTTTCTATTGGTACTTTTTGTCTTCCTCTGGAAGTCTTTGATTTCTGTCGAAATAACTTCTCTACAAAGTCATCCCATCTTTGGTACATATAAACGCGCATGAGAAGTAAAAATTCCCATAGCGTTTTTTTCGTTTTTGTTTTTAATTGAACGATTAATGCCAAACAATAGGCAGCTAGAGAGAGAAACATTTGATTCCACATTCCTTGCGGTTTAGTACTCCATACCTTGACTAAACTTAAATGCTGTTTTACCCATTTAAAGAAAGTTTCGATCATCCAACGGTAACGGTAAAGTTCCATGATCTGCTTACTTGTTAAATCCCATCTTGTTGTCATAAGACGATAAAGACGCCCTTCATCATCAGTAAACTCAACGAGGCGGACTGGTGTATCTGAAGTGCTGAATAATACCTTCGAATCTCTTAGAATGTCAGGGTGATCGACGTGGTATTCTTCAAGAGACTTTACTTGAAGGGTTTTTGTAATTCGAGCCACAAAGAAAATACCTTTCTCCAACCATTTCTTCAGGTTTTTTCTGGAAGGATAACCTCGATCCATTAAGTAGGTTGCAGATGATTCTTCGATAAGATCATCTGAACTTTCGAAGTCACTAACATTCCCTGTTGAAGGAAGAATTTTGTCAGGAAAACACGTGTTTTCCGACACGACAACCAAGCGAGTATGCATCTTTACTACATTCCATCCTTTTGTGACGTAAGCCCAATCACATAGTTCCGAAGGAAGTTTTAAATGCGTGGAATCAATAATGTTTAATCGTCCAATTTCCTTCGTAATTCCTTGGTCATGTTGACTTAAATTTTGGAGAATAGAGACCAGTCTTAGGAAGAGATCTTGGGTCCACTCTGTTGGTAAATCATTGATCCTTCGGCTAATTTGAGAACCACTAATCTCCTCTAAATCTAAAGATTTCTTTAGTCCTTGATTTGCATCTAACATTAATTCCATATGTTCATATGACTGCCAATTATCCAAGTTCGCTGCGATAAAAGTTTTCATTAAGGCTTCTACAGAAAGCTTGTCATTACTATAATTTAGAAGAGGACAAGCATAAACTTCTGTTGGAAGTAAATCTAAGCATTGACTAATAAGTTTCTTATGACCTATACTTTTCATACGAGTTGCTCCTTTGTAGAAGATTGGGAACAAGTAAGGTCTCCCTTCTACAATAGGAGCTTTTTTTGTGTCTGTAAATAATTT
>NZ_JBIMEV010000131.1:0-1512 GCF_051262595.1 Salipaludibacillus sp. CF4.18 | reverse complement strand
GTGCTTCCTTCGGGTCTCTAAACAGTTGGTTACTACTGCTTGTCTCTTCCGAAGGATTGTAAAAGTCCCCCCCTTTTTTTAAACTGTCCCCAAGCTTTTTTCAAATAAATCTTCTATTTCCTTTTAGATCGTTGGGTGAACTCATTTTGGTCATATTCTCCTAAAGATGATTCTGGTGCAGCAAGTACAAACTCATCCCCCCTATTAAATTCGGGATATGTTGGTTTCTCGATTGACTTGTATCTTATATGAACTTCTTCTGAGTATTGAGTTGTCTCTTCTTCTACGGTTGTCTGTTTCATGTTGGAAATCCAAATATCGAGTTTGTACGTTCCCCTTTCAATAATTTGACTCAGATCTTCTAGGGATTGCACCAGTTGGAATAAACAATCTAATCCGTTCCTTAACATGACGATCCCTTGTTTTTTTGCTTGTTCGAGTGAATGTTCCATTTTGTACGAACTTCCCTGGTAATGAAATTCAATACAACAACTGCTGCGATCCCAATTGAAATTGAAATCCTCGATTTTTAAACGCTTCATCACCTTAATAAGTCTTCTTTCACACGTATATTGCTCTTTATGTGGGGTCCATTTAAACATGCTTTCACCTTCCTTGTCTAGTTTTGTATTGTATTGCTACTTTTTCTTATACTAATAACTTCTGAAAAAAGAATTAATTTCCTGTTTTAATCGTTTTACATTTATCGACTTATTCTACAAAATAAATGGAAAACAACTCGTAAAACACACATATGACAGCTTTCCATTTAGAAATAGGGGCTTTAAAGAGAGATAAGAGTCTAACTTTGTAGAAAAAAATTGGGGATTTTGGGACGACTCGGTACCGAAGAAATTGTCATGGATGACGTTGAGAAGTTTCTTTTCATGATAAGGGAGGAAGGAAACTACCAACCTTCAAGTAAACGCAGGTCATCATCTGCAGACGAGCATTTAATCAATTATCCCGACCAATATAAGTATGCCGTGGCAATTGACTATAATATGGATAATCCAGTAAGAGACGACTGTAGCGCCATTTTTCTTCACGTATCAAACGGCACTCCAACTCTCAGCTGCGTATCCATTCCTGAATAGGACATGGGTTATCTCATCCAAGAACTTGGCAGTAATACTAGAATCATCATTACAGATAGTGAGAGTAATATTGGAAACTATTCAATTTCCTATGAATGGCACCACCTGATATTTATTACGGAAAAAAGTACAGGTTTGGGTAGATTATGTTAGAAGTAAGTAGGTAATGATTCGTGTTTTTCTACTACAGGATTTAATTGCAATCTATTTTCCGAATAGGTAAGGAATTATTTATGTGAAAGTTATGTCCACGATGTAATGTCCACTTCTCGAAAGCTATCGGGACACGGTAGAAGAGCTAGAAGGCAGAAGTTGCAAATTATGTTGAACCAGTATTCAGATACATCGAAAATGACAATTAAAAATAAGTAATAAAAAATTAAAAGACGAATTCAAAGTGAATTTGTCTTTTTTT
>NZ_JBIMEV010000130.1:0-1560 GCF_051262595.1 Salipaludibacillus sp. CF4.18 | reverse complement strand
TAACCTCTCAAAACTAAACAAAAAGTCCAAGACAAAGTTCGATTCAATAAGTTGAGCTTAAATGCTCCTTAGAAAGGAGGTGATCCATCCCCACCTTCCGGTAGGGATACCTTGTTACGACTTCACCCCAATCATCTGTCCCACCTTCGGCGGCTGGCTCCAAAAAGGTTACCTCACCGACTTCGGGTGTTACAAACTCTCGTGGTGTGACGGGCGGTGTGTACAAGGCCCGGGAACGTATTCACCGCGGCATGCTGATCCGCGATTACTAGCAATTCCGGCTTCATGCAGGCGAGTTGCAGCCTGCAATCCGAACTGAGAATGGCTTTATGGGATTCGCTTGACCTCGCGGTCTTGCAGCCCTTTGTACCATCCATTGTAGCACGTGTGTAGCCCAGGTCATAAGGGGCATGATGATTTGACGTCATCCCCACCTTCCTCCGGTTTATCACCGGCAGTCACCTTAGAGTGCCCAACTGAATGCTGGCAACTAAGATCAAGGGTTGCGCTCGTTGCGGGACTTAACCCAACATCTCACGACACGAGCTGACGACAACCATGCACCACCTGTCACTCTGTCCCCCGAAGGGGAAATCCCAATCTCTTGGGTGGTCAGAGGATGTCAAGACCTGGTAAGGTTCTTCGCGTTGCTTCGAATTAAACCACATGCTCCACTGCTTGTGCGGGCCCCCGTCAATTCCTTTGAGTTTCAACCTTGCGGTCGTACTCCCCAGGCGGAGTGCTTAATGTGTTAACTTCGGCACTAAGGGCATCGAAACCCCTAACACCTAGCACTCATCGTTTACGGCGTGGACTACCAGGGTATCTAATCCTGTTTGCTCCCCACGCTTTCGCACCTCAGCGTCAGTTGTAGGCCAGAAAGTCGCCTTCGCCACTGGTGTTCCTCCACATATCTACGCATTTCACCGCTACACGTGGAATTCCACTTTCCTCTCCTACACTCAAGTCCCCCAGTTTCCAATGACCCTCCACGGTTGAGCCGTGGGCTTTCACATCGGACTTAAGAGACCGCCTGCGCGCGCTTTACGCCCAATAATTCCGGACAACGCTTGCCCCCTACGTATTACCGCGGCTGCTGGCACGTAGTTAGCCGGGGCTTTCTCGTGAGGTACCGTCAAGGTGCCGCCCTATTCGAACGGCACTTGTTCTTCCCTCATAACAGAACTTTACGATCCGAAAACCTTCATCGTTCACGCGGCGTTGCACCGTCAGGCTTTCGCCCATTGCGGATGATTCCCTACTGCTGCCTCCCGTAGGAGTCTGGACCGTGTCTCAGTTCCAGTGTGGCCGATCACCCTCTCAGGTCGGCTACGCATCGTTGCCTTGGTAAGCCATTACCTTACCAACTAGCTAATGCGCCGCGGGCCCATCTCGTAGTGTGAGGATAAATCCCCACTTTTACAACAGAATCATGCGATTCCGTTGGTCATCCGGTATTAGCTCCGGTTTCCCGGAGTTATCCCAGTCTACAAGGCAGGTTGCCCACGTGTTACTCACCCGTCCGCCGCTCATTCCACAAGCGTCACCCCGAAGGGATCA
>NZ_JBIMEV010000129.1:0-1750 GCF_051262595.1 Salipaludibacillus sp. CF4.18 | reverse complement strand
CTACGCTTCCCCTGTTACTATCATAAAATGGTCGGCGAAGGTTTTTAATATGTTAATGAGCTGAAGGGACAGTTCGTTTGGTGAAATAATATATCCGTTTCTTA
This sequence comes from Salipaludibacillus sp. CF4.18, assembly GCF_051262595.1. NCBI lineage: Bacteria > Bacillati > Bacillota > Bacilli > Caryophanales > Bacillaceae > Salipaludibacillus > Salipaludibacillus sp. CF4.18. The sequence continues at coordinate 1,646 of NZ_JBIMEV010000129.1, read as the reverse complement.
TCCATTCCATAATCAGTCCGGCAGTACCATGTGCCATGTATAGCTTATGTTCGGGGGTATTGATTATAGTTGAGTTATTAGCTGTAAATACAAAATGTTCTTCTAGAATTTTATAAATAGCTCTTGGTAGATCATGATGCAGGCCTGGAATGGTATCTTTTATTAAATATAGGTTGAAAAAGTCTTGATTTTTATAAATGAAATGGATTAACTCAAATGATTCTGGTCCCATTTTAGTGATAGGAATATTTTCTCCTCTTTTGTAACGGTCCATGCTAGTTCGTTTGATTGCATCAAACATTTCTTCCTGCAGTTCCTCTGTTAAGTGATGTTTATCTAAATAATGAAGATAAAAAGTAGTTCTATTATACATTGCTCTATTAACAATATCTTTAACAGTTACATGACTATAACCCTTTTCATTTATCAAGGAAATAAACGCTTTTTTTAAGTGAGCCTTCGTTCTAATACTTTGTTTTGAAACGAGATTTGTCTTTGTTTCCATTCAAAACTTCCTCCTAATATTAAAAAAGTCCACACTTTCCAAAAAAATGTTGATTTCCTCAACAGAATCGTTATTTTTACTGATTGAGGTCCATCGTCTTTCTGTTTTACACTTGAATTGGTAGTTTAAAAGTATCTTATCACATCAATTGGTAAAGGAGAGAATGAAATGAAACGTTTTGAAAACAAAGTAGTTCTAATTACCGGTGGAGGTTCCGGACTAGGAAGAGCAACTGCTTTACAAGTGGCAAAAGAAGGGGCAAAACTTGTACTAGTGGACCTTAACAAAGATGGTTTAGAAGATAGTAAAAAGGAAATTCTAGCAGTTGCACCTGAAGCAGAAGTAGAATTAATAGAAGCGAACGTTATAGATGAAAAAGAAGTTGAAAAAACTGTACAGTACACAGTTGATAAGTTTGGAAAAATTGATGGTTTCTTTAACAATGCAGGTGTAGAGGGAAAACAAAATGAAACAGAAGACTATGGAATTGACGAATTCAACCGTGTTGTAAATATCAATTTAAACGGGGTATTCTACGGAATGAAATATGTACTGAAAGTAATGAAAGAGCAAGGTTCCGGATCTATCGTAAACACAGCATCAGTAGGCGGAATTCGTGGTGTAGGTAACCAGTCTGGATATGCCGCGAGTAAACACGGGGTAGTAGGATTAACTCGTAACTCTGGTGTTGAATATGGGCAATACGGTGTCAGCATTAAAGCCATTGCTCCAGGCGCTATTATGACTCCAATGGTAGAAGGTTCACTCAGACAAATTGGCGGCGACGACTGGGAAGCTGTCGGAAAAGAATTTGTTAGTGTTAATCCAATGAAACGTTTTGGTAAGCCAGAGGAAGTTGGTAATCTAGTAGCATTTTTACTATCTGATCAAGCTGACTTTATTAATGCAGCAGTTATTCCAATTGATGGTGGACAGTCCTATAAATATTAAAATCATCATCTATCAAAAAGAACGTGTTGGGTGAATTCATCCAATACGTTCTTTTTACGTATTATAGAATTGATCAACTTCTTTCCCATACGGGTATCAACTACTAGTTAATCATTCTTAGTTAAAGAAATGACTAGGTTGATGATCTGTTTATTTTAATGAGGATTTCTAAGTCGTTAAAATGATGCAG
>NZ_JBIMEV010000128.1:0-1795 GCF_051262595.1 Salipaludibacillus sp. CF4.18 | reverse complement strand
CTTCCTAGATCGAATAAAAGAATGTTTTATTACGCACAATAATTATGTGAATTTGTGTGATGTTAAAAGAGATGGATAGACTAGACGGTAGGATTCAACAGTTGAAACAGGAATTAATTCTACGCTGTCGCCAAAAATTGGACCAACTCAAACGCGACTTATCAAAAGTATATAAAGCATTCCTATAAAAATAAGTTAGAGAATTAAATGTGGCGGGAATAACGGTAATAAGACAAATAGATGTTATTCATTTTGAAAAGGGGGGCTCTTCCTTGGTTACTGAAGTCAAAAGCTTAAACGAAGAATGTGGCGTATTTGGTGTCTGGGGTATTCCAGACGCTGCACGCTTGAGCTATTTCGGATTGCACAGCTTACAACATAGGGGTCAAGAAGGTGCCGGAATAGTTGCGAGTAATAAAGGGAAATTAAAAGGACATCGTGATCTAGGACTTCTAACAGATGTGTTTAAAGACGATCGTCAATTTGATCGTTTAAAGGGGGAAGCGGCAATTGGTCATGTTCGCTACAATACTTCAGGCAGCAATGGAATTCAAAATATCCAACCTTTCCTATTCGAATTTCATGATGAAGAATTAGCTTTAGCACATAATGGAAACCTTATTAATGCAACTACGTTACGAAAACAATTAGAAGATACAGGGGCAATTTTTCATTCGAATTCGGATACTGAAATTTTGATGCATTTGATTCGTCGGAGTGAAAGAGAAACCTTAATAGAGCGCGTAAAAGAGAGTTTGAATAAGGTCAAAGGAGCTTTTGCCTTTTTAATTCTAACGCCTAACGAAATGATTGGCGCTCTGGACCCAAATGGTTTTAGACCACTATCAATCGGACAAATATCAAACGGAGCATATGTACTAGCAAGTGAAACTTGTGCATTGGACGTTGTCGGTGCCGAGTTTATTCGTTCCGTTGAGCCTGGAGAAATTGTTACTGTAAACGATGATGGTTACCAAATTGATAAATATACCGAAGATACAATGATGTCTATTTGCTCAATGGAATACATCTACTTTGCGCGTCCAGACTCTGATATTGCTGGTGTCAACGTACATACGGCACGTAAAAATATGGGACGTACTTTAGCAGAGGAAGCACCAACAGCAGCGGATATCGTTATCGGTGTACCAAACTCTTCCTTATCAGCCGGAAGTGGTTATGCTGAAAAAAGTGGTCTTCCTTATGAAATGGGATTAGTGAAGAACCAATACATTGCTAGAACATTCATTCAGCCAACACAAGAATTACGTGAGCTAGGCGTACGTATGAAACTATCAGCCGTTAGAGGAGTTGTGAAAGGTAAAAAAGTCGTCATGGTCGATGATTCCATCGTTCGAGGTACAACCAGCAAATACATCGTTCAATTGCTACGTGACGCTGGAGCAACAGAGGTGCATGTAAGAATTTCTTCACCACCCCTGCGTTTCCCATCTTTCTATGGAATTGACATTCAAAATCGTCACGAATTGATTGCGGCGGATCATTCCGTTGAAGAAGTCAGAGAAATCATTGGTGCCGATAGCCTGGTATTCCTAAGTGTTGCTGGAACTGTAGATTCAATCGGATTAAACTTTGACGCCCCATATGGCGGCTTATGCATGGCGTACTTTACAGGAGATTACCCAACGCCATTATATGACTACGAAGCAGACTATCTAAAATCATTAGAAAAAGAAATAACCATTCAAAGGCATGAAGAATCCTAGTCAAGTTATGGAATAATATTAGTACTCCATGTCTATATCTCCCTAATAATAAAAAAGACCACCGTGGT
>NZ_JBIMEV010000127.1:0-1847 GCF_051262595.1 Salipaludibacillus sp. CF4.18 | reverse complement strand
TTGAGTGAGGGCTTTTTCTTTTTAAAGGTAGAACAAGTACTTTATAATAATAGAGAAACCGATTAATTTGAGGAGAGATTTTGCATGGAAGTAAAGGATCCAGCGGGTTTTTGGGTACGATTTGCCGCAGGCTTTCTAGATGGGCTAGTTGTTATGTTCGTGACAGCTTTATTATCTACAATAATTTATAGAGATGTCTTTATAGAAAGGTTTACCATTGTTGATACTTTAAGTCCTTTATACTATCTAATTTTACCGGTCATTTGGTATGGATATACAGTAGGAAAACGAGCTTTAGGTATCCGTATTGCCAGAATAGATGGAGCGAAAGTTGGAATCACCACCTTGTTTTTAAGACATTTGTTAGCAGGAATCGTATATGCTGTTACATTAGGGATTGGTGTAATTGTGAGTGCCTTTATGGTAGGAATGAGAAAAGATTCGCGGGCGATTCATGATTTTATTGCAGGTACTTATGTAACCTCTAGTCCGCCAAAGTAAAGGGGGAAGTGAGGTTATTTACAGGGGGATGTATGTTTTACATAATCATCAAAACACCGATAACCCTTAAGCTAAATATATGATGATTTAGAGAACTTTAGTAACAGGAAAAGGGTGAGTGTAAGGTGTTAGAAAAAACCTTGAACTCACCCTTTTGTTTATGGAGTAGAATGAGTCGTGTTAGACATGGCTCACTCGATCTTTTTGAGATTGGAATCTAGATTTCTAAATCAAACTTGCTGACCCTTAGGCATTTTTGTCCACTCGTCTTTGTGAAGCATATCTAACAAAATATTTTCCAAATTATTGGTATTAGGATCGTTTTCGCTAAGAGGTTCTGGTTTCCATAATTTTAATAACAGTTGAGATCTGGGAGAATTCAGTAGATGTTTAATAACATGGTCATTGTCAAAATAATACACGATTATTTCTTTATTCATATAGGCGACATAAACTTTTCCGAGGCTTTTCGTATAGACATTAATAATTTTACATTGATTTCCTTTAATGAACCAATACATTGTTTCGATATCGAAATTTTTCTTGTTTACAGCTAGCATCGACTAACCACCTCTGATTTAATATTATTTTACGAGTTTCTTAACAATCTTCTTACTATATACAAATATGATGTTATTTAGTTTTATATACCAACTAGTCAAAATTAATCCCGAATTTTCATCACTTCCTAATGTATAAGAGTTAGTGGCCTAGAAAAGTATTACAAAGATTATCTTATAGGAGATTTAATTTAATGTTAAGGCTTTCGATAAATGTTCTATATATTCGTCAAAAGAAACGATTTCGTGCAGAAATTGAAAATCGAGTTTACTGCCGTTTAATACAGAAGAGTTAACCGGTATTCTGTATTATTGAAAACGAGAATGAGTAATTATACACGGAAAAGCAAAAGGAAAAGGTGTACTTAAGAGAAGCTTGTAGCCATCTAATGTTAAGATAGTATTCAAACGTTAGCGAGAATAAGAACGAAAGTAGCTGTTTTGATAATAGGATTCGTGCCGATTGCGATTTGTATTTTTTTGTTTCCGTGGTTGTCGAAGTTACAGCAAAGATGTACCCTGAGTATGCGCATTTGAGGTATCCTATTATTTAAAGGTAAATATTTTAGTCTGGTGCCTTTTTTCTTTGCTTTATATTAACCATTAAATTATATCGCGACTGGTGTTAGTCGACTCATAATGTTAGGTGCATTAATCGTTTTTCCAGTTTATTTATTCATCATTAACTGTATAGGTATAGGTATAGGTATAGGCTTAGGCTTAGGTCGTAGCCACAATGTTAAAGTAATTAGCTAGAAATGAGTTGTAATAGAAGGGAGAGGGAAA
>NZ_JBIMEV010000126.1:0-1880 GCF_051262595.1 Salipaludibacillus sp. CF4.18 | reverse complement strand
ATAGTCCATGATTAAAAGAAATATGGAGTAATATTTGGGGAGAAAATAAAATGGAGAAACCTAGTTTACGGAACATATTCTGGAGATATTTATTGGATTACAGGGTTGGAGGGTGGTCCATCTGCACAAATAAAATACATATTTATATAAAATACTATTGGCAAAATTAAGGGGTCTTAAGCGACAGGTCATAACATAACGGAAGAAATCCTTAATACGCTCCTTGAGTATGAATGAGATTAGGCAGTATCCAATAGTGGTTTAAAACAGGGGTGGTCCCTCGTTTCAATAGTTCCTTATATATAACTATATATTTACAATATTTATTGCGCATGGTAAACTTTAATGTGTAAAGGAAACATTTTAACTTATATGTCATATGATTCACCATAGACTACGTAACTCAGGAAATTTTTTTGGTGAAAAAGTTGCCTTAAGGAAACAAAATTCCTTTAAGGCAATAAAAGCTAAGGAGGACTATTTAAATGGAACTAATAAAAAGTGTAAGATTATTTTCATCTCTTATTGTATTAATGCGTGTTCTTTTTGGAGTAGGTTGGCTTTTAGCAGGAGTGACCAAAATTACCGATAAGTTATGGTTTAAAGAACCAGGTTTATTTTTGAATGATTATCTAAAAAATTCATTACAAAATTCCAATGTCCCACCCTTCTATAAAACTTTCATAGAAAATATAGCTTTAGAACATGTAATGGTTTTGAATTATGCTATCCCTATTGTCCAAATAATACTTGGCATATTCCTTATAGCTGGCTTATTTACCATACCTTCTATCCTTATTTGTCTCTTTATGCACATCAACTTTATTTTTTCTGGAAATATGAACCTAATGAGTCTTATTCTTTATACAAGTGCATTTTCATTAATTATTTTCAGGTCAGATGTATATCACATAAGTCTAGATAAGTATTTTAATTTATCTACTTTATTCACCCTGAACCGAAACAAAAGAGAAAAAAATGTTTCCATGCCAAAAGAAAAATTATCTATTAATTCTTAAATTCTATGTTTATTTAATCATTGTACCAATCCAATAGATTAACCCTAAAATATTTAACAATACAAAAACGTATAATAAAACTTTAAACACCTTCAACATTATCTCCTCCATACTACGTTTGGCTAACAGTACATGAATACGTACATGGTTTTCCAATTTGATCACCTTATTACCCCTAAAAAATCAGTCATTAACTTACTGTTTAAGACTAACTGAGCGGAGGGTATTTTTGGTTGAAAAATTTTCAATTCATTCTCACTTGTATTTATTAGATATTGTTTTCAAGGTTGGTTTTTCCCTTTCGTTTTCTGGTATTAATAAATGTAGTATAACTAGTAAATCATATCAACAAAAAAATGACAGATCTAATCTAGTCGTTTTTTTGTCCTTTATTTCTCTCCTATAACCTCTTCAGCAATATTCACAGCGTGATCTCCCCACACCCTTAGATTACTGATAATATCTAGATATAATAATCCCAGCCTATCCTGAACAAAAGGATAGTAAGAATATTGATGACCGATACCTAACCATCCTTTATACTTTCTAATCTGCTTCCCTTTTTAAACCAGCCCGTTGATGCCGATAAGTGCCCCGTGTTCTACGTGTGTTGTGTAGTCACCAGAACCATCGAACAAACATGTGGCGACCAGGACAAACTTTTACCCAGCGAGGTGTGCTGGGCGAAGATTTGCGGTCAACCATGTGCTTTAACCGTAGTCAGTGAATTCCTAACCTCCTGTGCAACACCCTCTGCCATTTCTCCGATTATCTTTAATTTTTCATAATGTTGCTTTTGCTTTTCACTTTATTTCCTATCAGATATGTTAATAAAAACTGCAAATACCCCGTCTATACTAG
>NZ_JBIMEV010000125.1:0-1973 GCF_051262595.1 Salipaludibacillus sp. CF4.18 | reverse complement strand
ATTTGCACTGGTTGGGTAATGGTGGTGGAGCAGGAATCGAGGAAGAATTACTCTGCTTTATTTTAAGTACTTAAGTCATGTTTTTTTACTCGTAGCTGAAATCACTTATTCTAGTATGTCTAGCCATTTGTTTGGTAAAGAAAGATACATCATGCATCATGAAGTAGGATATTTTCTGTTAGGATAGTAGTGTTGTAGGAAGTATGAGACCGCTGTTTTTGAAAGGAGTAATGTTTATGGGTTCTTCGTTTACGAAGATGTATGATACGGTCAGGAAAACGGCAAATCATTCTATAGAGGATTACCTAACGGAAATGTTGGCTCCGATGATGGAATGTGAGGAAAAACTGGTTAGTTTTATGAAGAAGTTTGTACATAATAAGTTCCATTCGATGCAGGACATTCAAGTTTTTACACAGAGAACGTATGTAAAATTAGCTAGTCATGCAATGGACAGCAGGCCTGACATGGTCATTACCTTCACTATGGAGAAAACTCGTCACATCGTTTTTATTGAGAATAAGCTTGGTTCTGGCGAAGGGAATCGGCAATTACGCCGTTATGCGGATCACTTAAAAGAGCAGGCGAAAAGTGGTTATCATGTTCACCTTATTTATATGACAAAGTATTATGACCCAAAACAGATTGAGGGGCTACTAGTTAACGAGAGTGGCAGTGGGACGCATCAATTGCAGTGGTATCAGTTCTATCAATGGTTAAAGAATTTTGAGGATAACTTGTACTGTAAGCAGGTGATTCATTATATGGAGGGGTTAGGTTTGAATAAAAATAGACAATTTACACCAGCGGATATTCATACGATCCAGAATTCCATGAAAATTCAATCGATGCTAGACGATTGTTTGGGAGGTAAGGTTACTGAAGCGTTTGAAAAACTTTTTGGAACAAAGAAGCAGTGGACGAATCGTGCTGTTCAATTAAGGGATGAAGCACGGTACGTCCTATATAATGATCAAACTGACTGGAAGTTTGTTGGCTGTGGCTTATGGTTAGCTGAAGAGGAAGAAGATTATCCTGAAGTCTCTATTTTTATGGAAGTAGACCCGCGTTGTCACAGAAGAGAAGAAGTTTTAGCTGCTGTGGATGCATTTTGTCGTGATCATGAAGGGTGGAATCTAGAAGGCCCAGAAGATCTCAATAGCTGGTTTACGATATCATTTGACCAATCACTCCTCCACTTCCTGTCGGCAAAAGATCACATTGAAAGCATCCAAACATTTATGATCGAAAAGCTAACGGAACTACACCAACTAAAGAAAAACAACCCTACCCTAAAGTGGCTGGAAGCGTAGGGACGGTTCTGTGCATCATTGCAATGGCTTGGGTAATGGCGATAGCTGCTGGTTTTATAAGAGATTATTGGTACAGTAAGGGGACAAAAAGCAACCTCGCCATGCGTGAAGAAGTGCGCTTCACGCATGGCGAGGTTTGTATTAGTGAGCATTACCTGGATATTCATATCGTTTCATTTGAAACCTTTCATTAGCAGTAAGAACGATCGGAGTTTTAAAAGGCATTCCAAGACTCGAGCCTCATGTCATGCATCCCCGTGGCGAAATTCCACGTAGGTCTTTGTAAAATGGCATCATGTATATCGCTAATAATATATTTAACTTGGCTATTTTCAGATTTTGTATGGTCCGCACAATCGAAAGAATACTCTAACACTAGTACTCTTTCAACATAATAAGTATTACTTTCGGATGACTCTATTAAGTGGACCATGCCGGTTGATTTGCAGGAGGTGGGACATACATAACTCAGGCTATCTCTTTGTAATAAAGCATAAGTCTGTGTTGAAAATCATTGATCATCTTTTTGAAAACGGAAATATACCTTTATGGTTGCTATTTTATGAATGATTTAAAAATGTTTCCATACCTCCTCCTTTTTTCTATTTAAGTTGTACTTAATAGATGAAAGCAGAAGATGGGGAGGGTTTTATATAATGA
>NZ_JBIMEV010000124.1:0-2043 GCF_051262595.1 Salipaludibacillus sp. CF4.18 | reverse complement strand
TCTGTTTGTTCAGTCACCAAAGAATCTTTTTCGGATAAGGATAATAATTAATAGCAACACCGGTATATAAACTTGAAAAGGTAAATGTAAATAAAGGGGTACTATTTCCGATCCTTCCTTTGCGTGTGCTATCACATTTTCAGCAACAGAAATAGAACCGACCGAGACAAGGATACTCATTGGCAAAAGTAGTTGTTTGTATTTACTTACTTTAAATAACATACTAGTACCTAGAACCCCCACATAAAAAAAAAGTGCAATCTTAAAGAACACCCCTATGATTAATGAGAGAACAGCTATTGCATCTAACCTTTCCAAGAATTCCCCAATTCTAATTTTACTAATCGCTGATATTAGTGGGAAGGTAGAGCGCTCGGCAATATCTACACCTAGTACAGCAATATTCATTGTAGTAGCAAATGCGATTAATACGCCACTAATCACTAATCCAGTTATCCCTACCTTTAGAGCAGCATTTTTGTTGTTTAGATAAGGAAGTAACATGGTAAAGATAATCATCTCACCAAATGGAAAAGTAAACATCCATGGGAAAGTACCTAGCACAGGCGTCCATCCTTCCTCTAATATGGGAAGTAAATTTTCAATGTTAATCTCCCCGGAAAAAAGAAAAAGTAGGTTCGTGAAAATACCTAATAGTAAAAATATAAGTACAAAAAACTCTCCAGTTCTTGCCAGCACTTCTATCCCAAGATAAATAACATAAATAATCACACAAATCATCAACAAGTTAACAATCATCAATGGAGTTTCAGGAAGGATAGATGTCAAAATAAGATCTCCAAAATCCCTTAATATTCTTGTTGCTTGGTATAGAAAGTAGAGGGTGTACATGAATCCAACAAACCAACCTAGATATTTCCCTAATATTTTTGGAAGATATTCTATTAACGATAAGTTGGGGAATTGTCTAAATAAATAATAATAAATTAGAAATATAACAATACCAGTACTTAAACCAAGTAATATCGCAATCCAAGCGTTCTGACTTGCTTCTATTCCAGGGGCAAGAACAATAGCAGTACCCAATTCAAAAAGGAAAATTAAAGAGAACAATTGAAAAGGAGTAATTTTTGCTCTTTCCACATAGACTCCTCCTTTTTTTATAAATAAGTTCAGCAAACTTCACTTAGTTTCATGCAATCGTAAAGTCATAAAAAGTATTTTAGTACTCACCCTGCCCATCTATGAACTTTTCTTATTATGATTCATGTTTCCCCCTTTTTTACCAATTTACGCATTAGTATTGATATCAATCAGTGTCATTTATATGAATAGATCAATATCATTAAACAAATATTTTATGTGCCTGGAATAAACGGATTGTTGCAAATATATATTTTAATTCATTACATTTTGGTCCAGATAAATTTGGTTCTATAACCCCAATTTTGAAAAAACAATCTAAGATAGAATCAAATATATAGATCATGTAAGTACTTGGTCTCTAAACCCTTACAAAACCTCTGAATATCAAAATGTCCCAATAGAGTACACTCTATTGGGACTCCGTACCTTTAGTGAGAAATTAGGATTTTGATGTTCAATAAACTGGCCCGTTTGTTGAACAAGAAAAAATCCTGCATATCAACTTTTGATCAAATTTTATTATAGACGATCAGACTTTTTTATAAATTATCGAATTTAATAATCTTATTTAGGGGTTACTGAGTGACTGAGTGACTCTGTGATTATCTAAAATAAAACACAAGATTTTCTCTTATCTAACAACACAAACGCCGAATGAGTGAAAAAATAAAACCTGAAGCTCTCGAAGGGCTTCCAGAGGTTGAGTATTTGGAGAGAGATGACTGTCTCATTCGTTTCCCGAAGGCTTACTTGAATAATACCGAGTCCATAGGTGCGTTTGGCTTCAAATAACCCTACCAATACTTTTATAGGCTTAATATGTACTGAAAAAGGTAAACTAATTGAAGTCAACTGATTTCATTCAAATTATTCAGACTAGAACCTATATTATTTGTAACCTAATAGCTTTAACTCTTCCTTCCAATAACCTCTATA
>NZ_JBIMEV010000123.1:0-2158 GCF_051262595.1 Salipaludibacillus sp. CF4.18 | reverse complement strand
GCTCTCCAGCGCCGATGATAGTTGGGGGTTTCCCCTTGTGAAAGTAGGACGCCGCTGGGCATTTACTTTTTAGCTTTAAGTAGATCCTGATATGAATAAATAAAAGAGACTAAGAAATTAACTGCTTATTAGCAATTAAACATTATTCCACAGTAGCTCAGTGGTAGAGCTATCGGCTGTTAACCGATCGGTCGTAGGTTCGAATCCTACCTGTGGAGCCATTTAGGAGAGCTGTCCGAGTGGCCGAAGGAGCACGATTGGAAATCGTGTAGGCGGTTTAGAGCCGTCTCGAGGGTTCGAATCCCTCGCTCTCCGCCAGAAATATCATGGCCCGTTGGTCAAGCGGTTAAGACACCGCCCTTTCACGGCGGTATCACGGGTTCGAATCCCGTACGGGTCACCAAGATTATTATAGTAACGTAAGTTATATATGTGGAGGATTAGCTCAGTTGGGAGAGCATCTGCCTTACAAGCAGGGGGTCGGCGGTTCGAGCCCGTCATCCTCCACCATTATTTTTTAAAACACCTATTATTATCGCGGGGTGGAGCAGTCTGGTAGCTCGTTGGGCTCATAACCCAAAGGTCGGTGGTTCAAATCCGCCCCCCGCAACCAAATATTTTTTGTTTAATTTATTTATTAGATTCCGTGGTGTAGAAGTTAATATGCCTGTTACTCAGGACATAGGTGATTCGAGCACATCATCCTCCACGATTGTTTTTTAAAATACCTATTATTATCGCGGGGTGGAGCAGTCTGGTAGCTCGTTGGGCTCATAACCCAAAGGTCGGTGGTTCAAATCCGCCCCCCGCAACCAATTATTTTTTGTTTCAATTATATGAGGTCCCGTGGTGTAGCGGTTAACATGCCTGCCTGTCACGCAGGAGATCGCGGGTTCGAATCCCGTCGGGACCGCCATTAATTTTAGAATTAAAGGTTAAAGATAAAATTTTATGTTTTAACTAATATATGGCTCAGTAGCTCAGTCGGTAGAGCAATGGACTGAAAATCCATGTGTCGGCAGTTCGATTCTGTCCTGAGCCACCATTCTTTTTGAGTGCTGGCCTAGCTCAATTGGTAGAGCAACTGACTTGTAATCAGTAGGTTGGGGGTTCAAGTCCTCTGGCCAGCACCATCATTTTCACTTGACTATTATAATTACTTTTTGTAATATATTAATTGTCATAAATGGAGGGGTAGCGAAGTGGCTAAACGCGGCGGACTGTAAATCCGCTCCTTGGGGTTCGGCAGTTCGAATCTGCCCCCCTCCACCATTAATTTTTTAACTTGGTAGATTGATTTAATTTATCATGTTTTTCTATGGTATAATTAATCATTGTAAATGAAACTTATGGCGGTTGTGGCGAAGTGGTTAACGCACCGGATTGTGATTCCGGCACTCGTGGGTTCAATTCCCATCAGCCGCCCCATTAAAATTAAAACAAATAAAAATATAGGGCTATAGCCAAGCGGTAAGGCATCGGATTTTGATTCCGTGACCCGCAGGTTCGAATCCTGCTAGCCCTGCCATTTTAAAATGCGGAAATAGCTCAGTGGTAGAGCACCACCTTGCCAAGGTGGGGGTCGCGGGTTCGAATCCCGTTTTCCGCTCCAATGGCGGCATAGCCAAGTGGTAAGGCAGAGGTCTGCAAAACCTCTATCACCGGTTCAAATCCGGTTGCCGCCTCCATATTTTTCAATTTAAAATGACAGTCTAACGTAATGCCGGGGTGGTGGAATTGGCAGACACACAGGACTTAAAATCCTGCGGTAAGTGATTATCGTGCCGGTTCAAGTCCGGCCCTCGGCACCATTTTAACATTAATACTATAATAAATTTTGCCGGTGTGGTGGAATTGGTAGACACGCAGCACTCAAAATGCTGTGGGTTCGTCCCGTGTCGGTTCGACTCCGACCACCGGTACCATTTAAATGTTATTACAAAACGCTGATTTAAGGTGTTTTTTTATTTGTGTAAAATACATTCCTTTCCTAACTTCGTTGATAAACGAAGTTTTTTTGTTTTTAACTCTCGATTTATTCAATAAAAGCACCTTCTAGTATGTAGAAGGTGCTACGAAGATAACTGTCTCTATCAAGTGAACCGCGAATGAAGTCAGATCAAGATTACTTTCTAAATTCAACGAGTTGCTCAAATGT
>NZ_JBIMEV010000122.1:0-2370 GCF_051262595.1 Salipaludibacillus sp. CF4.18 | reverse complement strand
CCAGTGACACCTTTATGTGCCACAAAATGTGCGGTAAGGACGATTGGATTCAGGTGGTGGTGAGGAATATTTATCCTGTTCCGGTGTGTGTGCATAAGGATTTGAAAGCACATCTAGAAGACGCTCCATCACGCTGTAATCCCCTTGTTCCACTGCAGCTTCCAGAGCTTCTTCTACCCTGTGGTTACGGGGGATTAACGCAGGATTACTGTTTTTCATCAACTCATCTGAAGAGGATTTGGATTCCTGCTGCTTGTCTCTTCTTGTTTGCCATTGCTCAAACCACGCAGTGAATTCTGGAGTCCCATGAAGAACCGTATCCTCCGTTTTATCAAAAGTTAAGGCAAGGAAAGTATTTGTGTAATCAGCCTCATTTTTTTTCATCAAACTGAGAAGGTCTTCAATAAGAGATTCATCGTCTGCCTCTTCAGTAAATAACCCCAGTTTTTCCCTCATTCCTGCCAGCCAATAACCTTGATACAAATCCATGTATCCCGAAATCTCATCTTGAGCCAGTTTGAGTGCTTCTTCCTGATCGTCGTGCAACAGTGGTAATAAAGTTTCCGCAAATCGGGCAAGATTCCATCCCGAAATAGGCGGTTGATTACCATAAGCGTAACGACCTTGTCTGTCAATGGAGCTGAAAACCGTTGCCGGATCATAGGTATTCATGAAAGCGCAAGGGCCATAATCAATCGTTTCCCCACTAATCGCCGCGTTGTCTGTGTTCATCACGCCATGAATAAACCCAACTTGCTGCCATTTAGCAATGAGCGCAGCCTGTCGTTCCATGACGGCGCGTAATAGAGAAAGATATCGATTTGAGCTATCCATTACGTTTGGAAAATGACGTTCTATTGTGTATTCTGCCAGTGCACGGAGATCCTCAATACTTCCCCATTCAGCAGCATATTGAAAGGTACCCACGCGCAGATGACTGGCACCGATACGGGTCAAAACGGCACCTGGCTGTTCTGTTTCCCGGAAGACCGATTCCCCAGTTGTCACAACAGCCAGACTACGGGTAGTAGCAATACCTAGTCCGTGCATGGCTTCGCTCATGATATATTCCCGGAGCATTGGACCAAGTCCCGCTCGACCATCGCCTCCTCGTGAATATGGTGTTCTACCTGATCCTTTAAGTTGAATATCCACCCGGTCGTCTTGTGGAGTAATTTGCTCACCAAGTAATAGCGCTCGTCCGTCCCCTAACATCGTAAAATTCTCAAACTGATGCCCCGCGTAGGCCTGAGCAAGAGGCAGAGCACCGTCAGGAATCCGGTTGCCAGCAAATACTGCTACCGATTCTTCGCTTTCCAGAGCGTCTGAATTAAAGCCAAGCGATGTTGCCAACGAATGATTTAAAATAACCATTTCAGGTGAACTCACAGGATTCAAGTCAATTTTAGAAAAAAATGTTTCCGGCAGATCTGCATAACTGTTATCTAAGTTCCAGCCAGCTTCTTTAATTTCGTTTATCTTTGTCATCATATCCCCTTTTCTTCCTCAATATCTTTCTATTGTACACATGATATAATATTTTTAGTAACAATCATAGGGACGGTTCTCTGCTTCCTACTTCCAACATACTGCGAATGAAGCAGAGAACCGTCCCCTATCTCCTACAGAAAGGATACGAAATTTATGGATACGATTATTTTTGATGTTGATGATACACTTTACGACCAACTAGTTCCTTTTAAGATCGCTCTTCGCAAATTACTGAAAAACTCAGTATCTGAACAATTACTTCATGAAATATATGTCTCGAGCAGAAAGCATAGTGATGCCTTGTTTGAAAAGAATCTATCGGAAGGAATCTCCTTACTGGATATGCAGACCTACCGTATTTCTGCAGCTTGCCAAGAAAGTGGTATCAATATAAGTTTTCAGGAGGCGGTTGATTTTCAAGAGAATTACTTAGAGGAACAACATAGAATAACGTTATATAAGGATATAGAATTACTGCTCGATTTTTTGAACAGTAAAAATAAACAGATTGCTCTTTTAACAAATGGAGATAAAGAACATCAATCTATGAAAATAAAACAGCTAGGGTTGATAAATTGGATCCCGAAAGAACATCATTTTATCTCAAACGAAATAGGCTATGCGAAACCAAGTGAAGAAGTATTTCTACATATTGAAAAAAAGCTGGAGTTAGAAAAATCCAAAACCGTTTATATCGGGGATTCCTTTGAAAATGATGTCGTTGGAGCCAAACAAGTTGGCTGGCATTCGATTTGGATGAACCATCGTAAACGAGCGATGCCTGATATTGGTATTAAACCAGATCTCGTCTTTAGTAACACGAAAGAATTACTAGATAGCTTCCAAAAATAAACAGAGGAACGGTTCCGTGCTTCGTTC
>NZ_JBIMEV010000121.1:0-2437 GCF_051262595.1 Salipaludibacillus sp. CF4.18 | reverse complement strand
TGTAAATGTCAACCCAAAAGTTGACCACGTCGCTCATTTAAAAGTTGACCACCCTCTTGTTAGTACGAATAGGTTTCTTTGAGACGATAACTATCACCGTTCATTGAAAACAGGTGTGCCTTGTGAGTGATTCGATCTAACAAGGCGGCGGTCATTTGATCATCGTGAAAGACTTCATTCCATCGACTGAATTCTCGATTGCTTGTGATAATCATGCTCCCTCGTTCGTAACGTGCCGCAAAGAACTGAAACATTAATTCGGCTGCACGAGGATGATAGGGAATGTACCCGACTTCATCGATCAGCACGAGATCAGCGGCCATCCATTGTTTTTCGATTTGTAGAAGCCGTTTTTCATCTTGCGCTTCCATCAGTTCATTGGAAAGATGAGCAGCCGTATAATACCTAACGGTATGTCCTTGATCAACAGCGATATTCCCAAGTGCGATCATCAAATGACTCTTTCCAGTTCCTGAGTTTCCAACAAATAATACATTACGCTTCTCCTGAATATAAGATCCGTCGGCTATCTCTAGTATTCGCCGTTTAGGGACGAAGGGTGCTTCCTCGAAACGGAAAGAGGCAAGGTCTTTCTCCAGTGGGAATTGTGCTTTTTTTCTTAATGCAGCTTTCTTTTTTACTTCTCTTTCTGCTACTTCAATGGATAAAAGATGAAATAAAAATGTTTCATATCCGATCTGTTGTTCGTTGGCTTCCCTCACGTATGCATCTAGTTGAGCGCGTATTGTGGGGAGGCGCAGTCTCTTTAAGTAATCGTCCATTTGATAGTGATGGGCGGTCAATGGAGAACACTTCCCTTCTTGAGTAATTGGTCATATAAATCTAGTGATGGTGGCTTCACGTTGACTTTTGCTGTTCCATGATAGTGTAATGGATGAGGTTTCGTGATAGCTGGATGATGAACTTGATAGATAAATTGTTTCACTGCATCACACGTGAATAAGTGCTCATCCGTGCTCTGTTGAATAGCCACTTCAATCAAGTGAGCAGGAAATTCTCGGTGTAACTTTAATACACGAATCAACTCTTTGGCATGACCGTATTGTTTCAAAGTTTCTTGGTGAAACGCTTTATAAACAGCGGGGAGAGGTGTACTTTTCAGCGGTCGTGCATGCTCAATCGCACGCGGCTTACGTTCTAGTTCATCCAAGTAATGATCCAGTTCGAACACCTCTTGGTGTCGGTCATACGTTCGACTATGTGATGCGATCACTTGACTACCAATCAAGATGTCAATTTGATCAACATAGGCATATAGGAGAACATCTTTTCTTCCAGAGTAACGAGTAGGCACAGAATACATATTTGTTTCAAAGGTAACTAAAGACAAGGTATTCACTGTAACCTCTAGTTTTCGTCCACAAGTGTGTCTGTCAGGTAACGGTAATAGTTCTTTTTGTTCTTCTAGGAAACGCTCACCGACTGTTTCTTTTGAACGTGGAACAGAATGATTTTCATAACGATCACATTGTTCCAAAAGATAGGTATTAACTTCCTGTATACTAGTCACATTCGGTACGGGAACGAGAAATTGTGAACGTGAAGTCTGAACAAGCTTTTCAACTTGACCCTTTTCGTTCCCCTTGGCTGGGGCACAAAATTGTGCGTCAAACAGATAATGAGTTCGAAATTGAACAAACGATAGTTGTTCTTCTCGCTTGGTTCCTTCTAAGACTTTTTTAACAGCTGTTTTCATATTGTCATAGATGATTGTTTTCGGTACGCCACCAAAGTAGGAAAATGAATCCGCGTGCCCTTGAAACAATGCTTCTTGACGTTGATGAGGAAAGATTTTAAGAAAAATCTTTCGACTATACAGTAATCTCATGCAAAAAAGCATGACTTTCGTTCTTTTTCCATTTAGGTCTATAAAAGCTTCTCCCCAATCAAACTGAGCATATTCACCAAGTTCAAATTCCAACGGAATCGAGGAAGGCGGGGTGAGTTCTTGCCACTCTAGTCTAAGCTGACGTACGAATCTTCGGACAGTAGATTCTCCACCGGTAAAGTCATATTCATTCACCAGGCGCCGATAGATTTGAGCAGCTGTGTGACGCTGTTTCGCTGGCGCGTTGCGATCACTTTGTAGCCATTCCTTGATAATGGGAATGACCGGATTCAGTACTGGACTAACATAGGGGATCTTGCGAGTATAGGTTGGAATCTCTGAAGTTTCTAGTGCTTTGCGAATGGTTTGACGGGCATAACCGAAATCTTTTGCCAGCCGACGTATTGAAAGACCATCTTTAAAATGCAACTTTCTAATAAGTGCTTTATTAGCCATCTCTAACATTCCTTTTCCCCCAGTAACAAAATGTTGTCATTAACATTATGTTACTGGATTGAGTGTCAGGGTGGTCAACTTTTCCATTAGCGAATTGTGCTAATGTGGTCAACTTTTATTTTAGCGTTTACA
>NZ_JBIMEV010000120.1:0-2480 GCF_051262595.1 Salipaludibacillus sp. CF4.18 | reverse complement strand
TGTAACCGTCAAGTAGTTTTGAACACTTTTTGCTCATTAATTTTGAACACTTTTCGTTTGAAATAAAGACTCCCGATATTTAATTCTGTGACTTGATCCATCAAAATGGACAACTTCAGAACGGTGGAGAAGGCGATCTAAAATCGCCGTTGTTATTCCTTGATCTCCTAATAATTCTCCCCATTCCTCTGGTCCTTTATTTGATGTTAATATGATAGAACTTCGTTCATAGAGATGGTTAATCAGATGAAAAAATAGATTTGCCTCATTTTGGTCCATCGCCATATACATTAAATCATCAATTATGACCAGATCAGCTTCTCTAATCCGTTTCATATGTAGTTGCGACTTTCGAAGAAATTCCTCATTTTTTAATAAAGGCACTAATTCTCCCATGGATACAAATGATACGCGATGACCTTTATGAATGGCCTCTAACCCTAAGCCAATTGAAATATGCGTTTTTCCGACGCCAGGCGGTCCCAAAAATAGTAGATTGAATGACTCTTCCAACCAAGTAAGCTCTTTGAGTTGCCTTAATTGTCTCGTACTAAGAGACGGTAGTTCTTTAAGATTAAATTCATCAAGGCTTTTTTGATAAGGGAACTTCGCCCACTTTAAGTTTTTTTCAATCATTTTTTCTTCACGACGTTTGTCCTCATATGAAAGCAATTCCCTGAGAAATTCCTGATAGGTCCATGAGTGGGATTCTGCTTTCCTTAAAAAAATGGGAAGCTCTTTTGATGTTTCTGACATTCTGAGTTGATGCATCTGCCTTTGTAAACTCTCTACTGAATATTCCAATTTACATGCCTCCCAGAATTTTAAGGTACCCATCTAATTCTCTTACAGATGCTTTATCTTTATAATGTATCGAGGTCATTTCTATTGTCGGAATAAAAGATGGAAGAGTATTAATCTCTTCTTGAGTTCTCGCTAAATGTTTTGCGACATCATGAAAATCATTGGCACTCCATAAGGCTTTTTCAATACAAACATCCAGGGCTGATTGAACATGTGGTTCAAAGCTTTTAACTGCTTTTTGTACTACTTGTAGCTGGTCCCGTATATACCTTGGATAACGTTTGTTAATCTCTTCAAGAAATAATTGAATCTTTTCCTGATCTGTAAAGGCACTTTTTATAGTATTCATATACGCTTGAATCCCTTTTGACTTGTCTCTAGAGTGATGCGTATTTTTAATCAACTGACCTTTTCCCCTAGAAAGAGGATGAGTAGCTATTGGTACACCTCCAGGTGTCTTTTCGATAATAAGTTCTTCTTCTTCGATGCGAACATACGCAGTATTCTCACCCTGTGGCCTATAGGTTCCAAGTGGAACCGAATAACGATTAGATTTGTATTTGATAATATTGTCCTTATGCACAGTTCTTGTTATACTTGATCCATGATTACTCTCGAAAGAGAGTAGGGAGGAGATTTTTCGTAAGTGTGGCTTTTCCAGGGCAAACACTTCGAAAGGTCTCTTTTTTATTGTATTGTGAACTTGGTAGTTTCCTTTCCTTTCAAGCCATGCCAGACACTGCTCATTCCATGTATCTATTTGATGAAACACTCGATTTTTCGCAAAATTATTTTTAACGAACTTCACCACATTCTCAATTTTTCCTTTAGATTCTGGATCAGCTGCTTTACAAAGATATATTGAAAATCCTCTCTGCTGTTTATAAGCTTGAAACTCCTCCGTATATATAATGTCACCTCCATTTTCACTAACAGTCATCAATTTATCTTGATCATATACGATCTCATCTGTCCTGCCGCCATAATACTCAAATGCATTCTCATGACATCGTAAAACATCACGAGTATTAAAAGGGCGATCCTGCCATTCTGCATATTTATAACGTGAGTGAGATAGAACAAAGGCAATTACATAAGTTTTTATCCATTTCCCTTCAAACGTTCTAATCTTTATTTCTCCAAAATCTACCTGGGTTTGTTTTCCCTTTGGCATTTCTTCCACTGCTTCGTAACTGCGGAATGTAGCTGTTTTAGGTATATGGTATTTTTCCCGTAATTCTCTGACATAAGTCCGAACAGTACTGTCACCAACTTCGGTAAAAGAGCAGTGCTCTTCTAGCCAATCTGAAATTTGTGAAGCCGACAAATCTTGATGTTCCTTTAACCATCCTAAGATTTGATCCTGAAAAGGATCTAGTTTCCGTTGTCTTACCTTCAAATTCTCCACCCACCTACACGCTTCTTCAAAATCCCTTTCAAGATATTCATAGACTGTTGTTCTCGATAAATTACATTTACGAGCAATAGCAGCAACTTTAAAACCTTGTCTTTTCAATTGGTGCACTTCCACAATCACTTCTATTTTCCACACCTTCCTGATCCCCCAACTCTCAGTTATTTTTATACTTTCTTATAATAACTGATTGGTGGAGATTTGAGCAGAAAGTGTTCAGTTTTATCGAGCAAAAACTGTCCATTTTAGTTTAGCAGTTACA
>NZ_JBIMEV010000119.1:0-2821 GCF_051262595.1 Salipaludibacillus sp. CF4.18 | reverse complement strand
TTTTCTCAATCGGTTTGTGTTGCTGTCGTTTTTAGCGACTCAATTAATATACCACGATATGATCAAACAATGCAACACTTTTTTAAAAGTTTTTTTAAAAGAAATAACTTCCAATACAGAATAATTGTTCTCTTCTATAGAAGGAAAGTCACAAAAAAAGAACCATTTCATTAAAAGATGACATAGTTCTTGAAAAACATCTAAAGTATTGGTGGGCCTGAGTGGACTCGAACCACCGACCTCACGCTTATCAGGCGTGCGCTCTAACCAGCTGAGCTACAGGCCCTCAAAAAAGGTTGTCAAATCAAGTGATATGATTAAATTGGAGCGGGTGATGAGAATCGAACTCACATCATCAGCTTGGAAGGCTGAGGTTTTACCACTAAACTACACCCGCATATTAAGATAAAAAAATTCCAATAGAAAAATAAAAGTGGTCGGGAAGACAGGATTCGAACCTGCGACCCCTTGGTCCCAAACCAAGTGCTCTACCAAGCTGAGCTACTTCCCGATGGTGTTTCAAGTAAATCATATAAAAATTATGGTGCGCCCGAGAGGACTCGAACCTCTAACCTTCTGATTCGTAGTCAGATACTCTATCCAATTGAGCTACGGGCGCATTGTATATGGTGCGGTCGAGAAGAGTCGAACTTCCACGGGATTTCTCCCACTAGGCCCTCAACCTAGCGCGTCTGCCATTCCGCCACGACCGCATATAAGCTTTTTAAAGAATATGGTGCGGGTGGAGGGAGTCGAACCCCCACGCCCGAAGGCACTAGATCCTAAGTCTAGCGCGTCTGCCAGTTCCGCCACACCCGCATATTCATGGCGGTCCCGACGGGATTCGAACCCGCGCTCTCCTGCGTGACAGGCAGGCATGTTAACCGCTACACCACGGGACCACAAATATTTTTAAAATAATGGTGGAGGATGACGGGCTCGAACCGCCGACCCCCTGCTTGTAAGGCAGATGCTCTCCCAACTGAGCTAATCCTCCATGTTTTTCAATAAACAGTAAAACTCTTTCATACTAAGCGTAAATGGTGACCCGTACGGGATTCGAACCCGTGATACCGCCGTGAAAGGGCGGTGTCTTAACCGCTTGACCAACGGGCCATGAAAATTTACTGGCGGAGAAGGAGGGATTTGAACCCTCGCGCCGCTCACACGACCTACACCCTTAGCAGGGGCGCCCCTTCAGCCACTTGGGTACTTCTCCATATGGCTCCACAGGTAGGATTCGAACCTACGACCGATCGGTTAACAGCCGATAGCTCTACCACTGAGCTACTGTGGAATAATGTGTTTGATTGTTAATAAGCGAAAACTTCTTCACCTAAGTCTTTTCAGATCCTCAGATATTCTAATATACAATTCGATTTTCCTTCAAACTCAATTGCTTTATCTAAAAACCAATTATCGAGTTTTACAAATCTCATTGCAGTCTCTTTAACAATATTACTAGCAAGCTTCTTCGTTGCTTCGTCTTTGTTACGACGAATTAGATTGTAACGAATCCGGCTCATCGTGTCAATAATATTTTGCGCTTGTCTTGTAAGCGACTTTTATAATGTACCATATCCTAAATATCTCGTCAACGGTTTTTCTCAGATAGAGTTTCTACTTTTATTAAACGACCTTTACACTTGCCACATACAAACCGTTTAGTATTAAAGCGTCGTTTGCGCGGAAACTCAATCTTACAGCCTTTACATCGATATATATGCACGATTCGTGACTGATTACGACCATTAGGAATTGTTTGACAATGCCTGCTCCCTCCAACCTTTACCAACAAATCTTTAAACTCTTTATCTTTATGCTGGTATCCTCTTCCTTCTATATGAAGATGGTAATGACAGAGCTCATGTTTAATAATATTGACTAATTCTTCTTCCCCGTAGTATTCATAATGCTTGGGATTAATGTCAATATTGTGTGAACCAAGTGCATAGCGACCGCCTGTTGTCCTTAATCTCGGATTAAAAAAGGCAGTATGTTTAAATGGCTTATGAAAATACATAAGCGATAGTTTTTCAGTTAGTAATTGTAATTGTTTGTCTTCCATCATGTATCTTTCCCCCAGAAGCCTCTTCCTTATAATAACGGCTATGCAATTTCATTGTTATGTTGTAAATCCGTGGAATTCTTGTGAAAAACGATCCTTAGCCCGAGGTGACATCCCCGAATAATAATCAGTGATTCCGTGATAACTGCATTCAAAGATAAAAAAGCCTAATAAATAGATAACAAAGACAATCATACCTACATATCATATTAATAGAACAGTCGTTAAATATAAAGAGATAATTATTGGAGAGGAGGAATCTAAATGCCGTCATGGTTAAAACGGCAATTACTTGAAGCCTACGCCAAGAAAGATTTTAGAAAAGTAAAGACTCTTAACCAATGTTGGTTTTATTATAAGAATTTACACTATCCCGGTGAACAAGATAAAAAATCTTCTTATTAACATACCAGTTGGAGCCACCATCTCTTTTTACTTACTGATATCCAATAGCTTCAGCAACAAAACTTATCAATATGATAATTCCCATCACTCTTATAGACAATAGAATCTCTTGCCTAAGAAAACCTTGTGACTCCTCTCCTAATCCTGGCTTTTTTTGAAAAGTTTTAAGTAGCGATGGCTACGATTCGTCAGGCTAAAACAAACGCTGCAAATGCAGCTGGAATAAACTTTCCAGTGAGACTTGAAGTATTACCCGAGAAAAGCAGCCACCTGGAGAGAATCCGAGCCTCGGACAACCACATCTAAAATCTAAGATTTTTATAAGTTATCATGAAAAAAGACCACTCC
>NZ_JBIMEV010000118.1:0-2842 GCF_051262595.1 Salipaludibacillus sp. CF4.18 | reverse complement strand
GTGTGAGAAGGCAGACCTGGGGAACTGAAACATCTTAGTACCCAGAGGAAGAGAAAGCAAATGCGATTTCCTGAGTAGCGGCGAGCGAAACGGAAACAGCCCAAACCAAGAGGCTTGCCTCTTGGGGTTGTAGGACATTCCATATGGAGTTACAAAGAGTCTGTGTAGATGAAGCGACCTGGAAAGGTCCGCGAGACAAGGTAAAAGCCCTGTAGTCGAAATGCAGACTCCTCCGGAGTGTATCCTGAGTACGGCGGGACACGTGAAACCCCGTTGGAAACTGGGAGGACCATCTCCCAAGGCTAAATACTACCTAGTGACCGATAGTGAACCAGTACCGTGAGGGAAAGGTGAAAAGCACCCCGGAAGGGGAGTGAAATAGATCTTGAAACCGTGTGCCTACAAGTAGTTGGAGCCCGTTAATGGGTGACAGCGTGCCTTTTGTAGAATGAACCGGCGAGTTACGATCCCATGCAAGGTTAAGCTGAAAAGGCGGAGCCGCAGCGAAAGCGAGTCTGAATAGGGCGAATGAGTATGTGGTTGTAGACCCGAAACCGGGTGATCTACCCATGTCCAGGGTGAAGTCCAGGTAACACTGGATGGAGGCCCGAACCCACGCACGTTGAAAAGTGCGGGGATGAGGTGTGGGTAGGGGTGAAATGCCAATCGAACTCGGAAATAGCTGGTTCTCCCCGAAATAGCTTTAGGGCTAGCCTCGAGGGAAGAGTTTTGGAGGTAGAGCACTGATTGGACGAGGGGTCCCCACAGGATTACCGAATTCAGTCAAACTCCGAATGCCAAAAACTTATCCTCGGGAGTCAGACTGCGAGTGCTAAGATCCGTAGTCAAGAGGGAAACAGCCCAGACCATCAGCTAAGGTCCCAAAGTATACGTTAAGTGGAAAAGGATGTGGAGTTGCTTAGACAACCAGGATGTTGGCTTAGAAGCAGCCATCATTGAAAGAGTGCGTAATAGCTCACTGGTCGAGTGACTCTGCGCCGAAAATGTACCGGGGCTAAACGTATCACCGAAGCTATGGACAGACACCTTCGGGTGTCCTGTGGTAGGGGAGCGTTCCAAGGGCGTCGAAGCATGACCGGAAGGACATGTGGAGCGCTTGGAAGTGAGAATGCCGGTATGAGTAGCGAAAAGAGGGGTGAGAATCCCCTCCGTCGAAAGCCTAAGGTTTCCTGAGGAAGGCTCGTCCGCTCAGGGTAAGTCGGGACCTAAGCCGAGGCCGAAAGGCGTAGGCGATGGAAAACAGGTTGAAATTCCTGTACCACCACGTTTCCGTTTGAGTAATGGGGGGACGCAGTAAGGTAGGGTAAGCGCACCGTTGGTTGTGTGCGTCGAAGCAATTAGGCTGACAAGTAGGTAAATCCGCTTGTCGTGAAGGCTGAGTTGTGATCGCGAGGGAAATTTAGTACCGAAGTTCCCAATCCTACACTGCCAAGAAAAGCCTCTAGCGAGGAAGCTGGTGCCCGTACCGCAAACCGACACAGGTAGGCGGGATGAGAATTCTAAGACGCGCGGGAGAACTCTCGTTAAGGAACTCGGCAAAATGACTCCGTAACTTCGGGAGAAGGAGTGCTCTATTAGGGTGCAAGCCCGAGAGAGCCGCAGTGAATAGGCCCAAACGACTGTTTATCAAAAACACAGGTCTCTGCCAAGCCGCAAGGCGATGTATAGGGGCTGACACCTGCCCGGTGCTGGAAGGTTAAGAGGAGGGGTTATCCCGTAAGGGAGAAGCTCTGAATTGAAGCCCCAGTAAACGGCGGCCGTAACTATAACGGTCCTAAGGTAGCGAAATTCCTTGTCGGGTAAGTTCCGACCCGCACGAAAGGTGCAACGATTTGGGCACTGTCTCAACGAGAGACCCGGTGAAATTATATTACCAGTGAAGATGCTGGTTACCCGCGACAGGACGGAAAGACCCCATGGAGCTTTACTGTAGCTTGATATTGGATGTTGGAACAGCTTGTACAGGATAGGTAGGAGCCTTGGAAACCGGAGCGCTAGCTTCGGTGGAGGCATTGGTGGGATACTACCCTGGCTGTTTTGACATTCTAACCTCGGACCGTGATCCGGTTCAGGAACAGTGTCAGGTGGGCAGTTTGACTGGGGCGGTCGCCTCCTAAAGAGTAACGGAGGCGCCCAAAGGTTCCCTCAGAATGGTTGGAAATCATTCGTAGAGTGCAAAGGCATAAGGGAGCTTGACTGCGAGACATACAGGTCGAGCAGGGACGAAAGTCGGGCTTAGTGATCCGGCGGCACCGTATGGAAGGGCCGTCGCTCAACGGATAAAAGCTACCCTGGGGATAACAGGCTAATCTCCCCCAAGAGTCCACATCGACGGGGAGGTTTGGCACCTCGATGTCGGCTCGTCGCATCCTGGGGCTGAAGTAGGTCCCAAGGGTTGGGCTGTTCGCCCATTAAAGCGGCACGCGAGCTGGGTTCAGAACGTCGTGAGACAGTTCGGTCCCTATCCGTCGCGGGCGCAGGAAATTTGAGAGGAGCTGTCCTTAGTACGAGAGGACCGGGATGGACACACCGCTGGTGTACCAGTTGTTCCGCCAGGAGCATCGCTGGGTAGCTACGTGTGGAAGGGATAAGTGCTGAAAGCATCTAAGCATGAAGCCCCCCTCGAGATGAGATTTCCCATCACGTAAGTGAGTAAGATCCCTCAGAGAAGATGAGGTAGATAGGTCTCGTGTGGAAGCATGGCGACATGCGGAGCTGAGAGATACTAATCGATCGAGGACTTAACCAAATGTTTTACTCTAAGCAACGATTCTTTTCAGTCCATCACGTTATCCAGTTTTGAGAGGTCAACGACCACTCA
>NZ_JBIMEV010000117.1:0-3028 GCF_051262595.1 Salipaludibacillus sp. CF4.18 | reverse complement strand
GTTAGCGATATAACAGCAATCACAGCTTGTTCAACTATTGCACCTTTTACTTGAAGAAGAAAAAGTTTTAATATGTAATTTCATGTATTTATCCAACGTATCTGTGTACGGTAATCAAAAGTTCGAATACAATTCAAACTCTTGACCAAGAATTTCTAGTGCTAATATAGTGTGCGATTAAATAAATAACGATGTAAATTGGAAATGAGTAAATATGTTCCCAATGTATAGGCTGATACAAACCACTCCATATAAGAAAAGGCTGAGCAATAAAAGAGGTAAAGACAGAAAAAAATATCGCCTTAATAAGCGGACTGACATTTGGCTTAATTTGAATCAAGAACATGATAGTTACTGGTAAAAGAGAAAAGTCCCACGGGAAAAAACTTGGAATAAAGTAAATAATTTCATAGATGTAATACCATAATCCAAAAGTTACCCCAGCAAAATCTAACCAAGATGAAATCAACATGACAAAAAATCCTGCACTTAATAATCGGATGGTACTATCTTTTTTTCTATATATAATCCATAACACCCATGGAACAATAGCAAGCGTTAAACCGAACCACCATTGCAAAGTAAAAAGAACATTTTCTTGCCATATCTCCGCCATTTGATTATGAGCCTGAACGATAAGGTTGTAAGTTTTTTCTATTTGTTCTTGAAGAGACTCATTCATTTAAACACCACTTTCATTTCAAAACCCTATTGCTTTTGTCCTATTATTTACAATTAAGTGCAAGAAATGTAGAAATTATTAAATAATCTGCTTTGTTAAGAAAAATGATTTCCCTTGTTGAACGATTCCCGTTAACGCCATAACAGCAGCCGAAGCTTGTGCAACTATTGCTCCCCGTTAGTTCAACAAGCGCCTTCTCTTTCCATGTACATTTTTCTCGAACTATGCAACTAACTTATTTTCTTAATATCTAATTGTATATATATCCTATTTTTGGTAATGATGTCAATAAATACAAAAATGGGGTGCTGTTATTGAAAACTCACGTTCCTCAAGCATCCATCATCAATATTATGGTTCGTTAGTAAAATCAATTCAAGAAAAATAAGTTAACTCTTCTTGACTTACAAGTTAATAAAAAAGCATGGTATATATTATAAAAATGTATCAGAAAATAATAAAACCTACACTTTTGAAAGGGTGATACATTTGGAACAAGAAGAAAAATTGAAAACAGCAGCAACTACTATGGCAAGTGATTTGAAAGTACAAACTATTGGAGGCGCAGAAAAAAAGACTAAAACTGTTGTAGATATGAACACCGTACAAGCGTTTATTCAAGATTGGAATGCTATGTCTTCAAAAGCAGCTAATCTGACAATTGAACAATACGGTCCCCCGAATGAAGCAACTCCAAGTAGATTAATCTGGTATAATAATGGACCGTGGAAACGAACAATTGTCTATCGCGATGAAATTCCACATGACTTCCCTCAACCTCATACTGATGTAATCGAAAACTTTATCAACTATACTGTGCCACCAGAAATGTTTAGTGAACTCGCTAAGTTTGACGGTAGTGTGATTGTTGAAAGAACTAGAGGTGAAGTGTCTTCTCGATGTGATATGGAAGCAGCTAATATCCTTGCTCTTAACCTAATGAATGACATTGTTACAGGTAAGCTAAACGCCGAGAAAGCTCGTGATGTTTATTGTGAAGTAACTTCAGCCTTTATGATGAATAGACCTGCACCTTATGCAGAGAAACTTCAATTCAAAGTATCAACAGAAGAAAAATACGATACAGATAAAGTTATGATTGCTGATGAAATGATTGAACAAGGGATTGAAAAAGTTAAGGATATGGTTAATCCAAACCAAAACCAAAATACTAACTATCATTAAGGTCTTTATAACTGTCGGTAATTCGGCAGTTTTTTTGTGGACTTATACTGCCACGTTAGCGCAATAAGCTAAAGGAGCCACTGTTGCGACCAAGCTACCCGATAGTTTAAATAAAGCTATAATTATTTTAGGTTTGTTAGTTTAAAGAAATCTGGGTCTGGTTTCATCAATTTAATACCTTTCTCTGTTAGAAAGTATATTTCTTTATCGCCTTCATACATAACCTTTATCTCTTTATCCCCGATGTCAATGACACTTGTTTCTTTACGAGGTAAAACTTTTTCCTCCCAATCAATAGCTTCGTTGATAAAACGAACAATACCTTCAATTTGAGTTTTGTCATTTATTTCAGTACAACTATCATTAGAAGAACTTTGATGAATACAAATACTGGTCGGAACACCATCAATCCAGGTTGTTGAATTGTAAATAGGAGTTTTATCAAAAATAACTTCCGTTTGATTGTTCATTTTAAAATAACTTCCATAGATAGATAATTCCCATTCTATTCCCTTTTTCCGCCAACGAGACGTAAATCCCATTGCATCGCTATTTTCATCAGAAGAACTTTGCTTATAACTAACTTCCCAGCCATACTTTGGAAGTTGCTTCAAGTAAAAGTCATATATTTCATTCCAATGGTTTCCTCCCAAAAAATATTCGTGTTCGGTTGGTCTCAATCCCTCAAATAAAGGAATGTCTTCGTGTTGCTCTGGAATAATAGACATCCCCTCGTAAGTATCATCAGTTACTTTTTGATATGTAAACCAACCTGCAATAATAACAATTGTAATAGTTCCATAAATTAGCCAATTTATTTTCTTCATTAAATCCCCTCTCAATTCCTATACACCAAAAAACAAATTCCTTATTCAACATTACTGCTAAGTTAGCGACATAAAAGCAATCACAGTTTGTTCCACTTTCCTCCCCGATAGTTTAAGTGAATAAAATCACAAACTCTTTATTTTCTATAATATAATTTTAACATATAATGACAAAAAACCATTTGTTCTACAATAAAATCCAGATTATAATTAACATCCATTTTAATGTACGTATTAGCAATATTATCAAACTTATTAAATAGCTATTATCATGCAGTGATTTTATATGCTAATCGGGTTACTCATTGGAAAAAAATGATGTTATTTCATTGAC
>NZ_JBIMEV010000116.1:0-3107 GCF_051262595.1 Salipaludibacillus sp. CF4.18 | reverse complement strand
ATTTTCCATAAGTTCCTCAAATGTATTTCTTGTGGAATAAACTTCATCAGTAATGACAATTTCTTCGATCTCCTCTACATCATCTAGATCTGGCATTTGGAACCAGTTAGCAGCCACACCGCCTTTTCCTTCTTCCGGCGCTTCATAACTAGCGTTTGGTTCAGACACTTGATTAAACAAGGCAATGTCCTCTAATTTAAAACCATCTTGATTTGAAACAACCTCAATCTCATTAACCCCTTCTGTTAATGCAACATTATCAAAAGTAAAGACTCGGTCCACACCAGTTACCGTTTCCTGCTCATCACCATTAGCATAGAGTGTCACTTGATCACAATTCGAATAAACTTTCACTGCAATGTCTTTTTCCGGACGGTCAACAAATCGTTTACTTGTAATATGCACAAATTTTTCGTCGGACCAATTCGCTTTATACATATAAAAAGCATCTTTTTTAATCTTACGGTCGTATGTGATTAATCCTTTATTATTTCTCCCTTTCACGCCGCCTTCATCACGGATATTGGCACCGAAGTCAAACATATTCCACACATAAGTCGCCCATAGAAAAGGACGTTTTGAAAATATTTTCCACACCGTCTCATGATATAACGCGTGATACTCTTCCGTATAATCCTTTACTTTTGGACCGTTGCTGTGATATTGAATAATTCCCTCAGCACCGTATTCTGAGATGCCAACACCAACACTCGGGTTTGTTTTGTGGAAGCCATCAAGCCAAGGCGCAAAATCTTCTGCTTTTCCATTATACCAACCGTAATACTTGTTATATCCGACAATATCCGTGATGTAATTGTATTCGTCATCATCCTCAACAAACATCACATTGGCCATTGTTGTTAATCTTGTAGGGTCTTCCTTTTTGGTTAGCTCATTTAATTCTTTGACTAGTCTACGTACTTCTGGTCTCTCTCCACCAATTTGAATTTCATTTTGAATCCCCCAGAAAATAATCGAAGGGTGGTTAAAGTTCTGGCGAACAAGCTCTGTCATTTGTTGTTTTGCGTTAATACCTTCTAACTCTGTTTTGGACATGACCGAGATAAACGGAGTTTCTGCCCAAACCACCATTCCTTCTTTATCACAAAGGTCATAGAAATATTGATCGTGCTGATAGTGAGCTAACCGAATTGAAGTCGCTCCCACCTCTTTAATTAACTCCATATCTTCTGCGTGTTCTTCTTCTGTAATCGCCCAACCCATGTCTTTTCTATCTTGGTGCCTTGAAACCCCATTTAAAGGCAGGTGTTGACCGTTTAAGAAAAAGCCTTTTTCAGGATCTACTTTAAAGTACCTTACTCCAAAAGGAATCGATAATTCGTCAACGGTATCGTTAAAGTTTTCAATCTTCAAGTCAGCACGATACAAATGGGCATTTTTTCTACCATTCCATAAGACAGGATTTTTAATGATAGCAGGCATTTCTACCATTCTAGTTTCCTTAGCATCCAAAAGTACTTCTTTAGCAGCATAAGCCACTTTTTTGCCTGTTTCATTAAAGATCTCTGCCCAAAGTCGAACTTTTGTCTCCTTGTTATTGTCATTTACGACTTTTGACTTAAATGTTAGCCGCGCTCTTTCATGTGTAACATCATCTTGAACAAGATAAACTCCTTTGGAACCATAGTCCATTAAATCAAAATGCACTTGTTGAGTAATTACTAAATTGACGTCGCGATAAATACCACCATAGAAAGTAAAATCAGCCATTTGCGGGTAAACATCTTCGACAACTGTATTGTCCACTTGAACAGCAAGAGTATTCACACTGCCAAAATCGACGACATCTGTAATATCAAAACGAAACGTTGAATAACCACCGCGATGCTGCCCCATATAATGTCCATTGACATAAACGTCTGTCACACTGTTAGATCCTTCAAATTCGATAAAAACTTTGTTGTCCTGTTCTACCTTCCCGACCGAAAACTCTTTTCGGTACCAGCAAGCTCCTTTATAAAAATCAAATCCATTTGCTCCATCAACAGTATTCCATGTGTGGGGTACCTTGACAGGCTCCCAATTTACATCATCAAAGATTCGTTCTTTTGCTTGCTCTACGTTTTCTTGAATAAATTTCCATTCACCATTTATATTAATTTTCTTTCTCATACACTTTTCCTCCTTGTTATTCGTTATGTTAAGCGCATTCATAAAAAGTATTACGAAAAATACATTTATGGCATTACTCTCTCTTTCCACCTCTAGTATAGACAATCGAGCGAATATCATTTAGGATTTTTATGGTATTTACAGGACTTTTTCGCCTTTTTTAAGGCTCTGTTATTTCTTCATTGTTGATTTTAAAAATCTGCGAGACGCCTGTGGGAAAACAATAACTGAAGATCCCGAGAGCCATTTCCCCGTATTCTTAAAAAAATTTTTAATTTTAGACAAATAAACATAGACTATAATATCAACCAAGGAAACGAAACACTTTGCAGTACCTTGGAAGCAATTGCAATTGGTTTGTTTTTTAGGAGGGGAAAATTCATGGATGGAACAAAAGAAAATCAAAGAGAAAACACTTACCATCAAGCACGAATTTGGCAAATAGCGCTTTTCGCTTTGAATAACACCGCAACAAACATGTTTATGTTTGCTATTGGGTTTGTGACTTATTATGCAACAGGTATTGTTGGACTATCTGTCATGGTTATCAGTACACTCTTAGCATTGATGAGAGTTTTCGATGCCATTACCGATCCTATTATTGGATTTATTATTGATAGGACAGAAACGAAGTACGGTAAATTTCGACCAATTATGTTAATTGGTAATATTATTTTACTTATTTCTTTCTTAGTATTGTACAATGTAACCCACCTTGTACCAGAAATGATGCAGTTGACATTTTTCATCGTGATCTACGCACTTTACATTATTGGTTATACGATGCAAACGACGGTCACTCGTGCTGCACAAACAGTTTTAACGAATCATCCGAAGCAACGTCCTTTATTTACGATTTTTGATGCTGTTTATAACATTTCTCTGTTTACTGGAGGCCAAATTTACGTAGCCACGTATTTGATTGCAAAGCATGGAGATTTTAATTTAGGTCTTTTCTCAGAGTTATCTCTCGT
>NZ_JBIMEV010000115.1:0-3130 GCF_051262595.1 Salipaludibacillus sp. CF4.18 | reverse complement strand
GCAGATACAGTACAAGAAGTTTTTTTAGAGCCAGTCGCACCTGGTTTAGATTGTATTGGATTAGCTTAAATTGCAAGGCTTATTTATGAAGCTTTAGAAAAAGATTTATTATTTATGATGCTATATGTCCATGATTAAAAGAAATATGGAGTAATATTTGCGGAGAAAATAAAAAGGAGAAACCTAGTTTACAGAACATTGGAGGGTGGTCCATCTGCACAAATAAAATACATATTTATATAAAATGCTATTGGTAAAATTAAGGGGTCTTGAGCGACTATGTACTTAAACAAATGGGTTAGTGTTAGTTGCAGAATGCTAAAACAATAAAAGATAAAACGAGCTTGGAATCCCAAGCTCGTTTCTTTTGTGAATTAATTGTGTTTTTCGTTGTGAATCGTATTGTTATTTATTCCGTGAATTCAGGTTTTGCACCCCAGAATAGAACCCGTTATGAAGCTACCAGGGTGTTTTTTTCTATTCTCTCCACTAGCGACACCATTCATATTAAACGTGTTAATCTTTTATATTATCTCATTAGAAAAGCATTAGTATTCAGAATTAGGAATGATTGTAGGGATCTTTGCTTGGTTGCCCTATTGACTATTTTAAAAGTTGAATAAAATTGAAAAGAGAGCATTAAGTATTAATCCCGAGAAAACTTTAAAAAATCAAACTGATTATCCCTGTAGCTCTCAGAAACTTACTGCTAACTAATGATAGCGGATGCATTACGAGCCGACGGACGGAGGTCAAGTCTGGCCGTGCGGAAAAGATAACCAAGGACTTCCATTTTAAATATTAACTGCGACGAGTAACTGCAGGCGCAGGTTTTCTTGACTCGGAGCTAGTGGGATAATCATAAAATAGAAATAATAAAGGTTTACTTAATGCAATGTCGAATAATATCAAGAGTAAAAAAAGTGATTGGGGAGGTAATAATATTGGAAAGAATGAAAGTTTGTATTGCAGATGATAACCGAGAATTGGTGAATGTACTTGAGGATTTTATCCAATCTCAAGATGATATGGAAGTCGTGGGAAAAGCATACAATGGACAAGAGTGTTTAGAATTAGTGGAAGAAGCTCAGCCAGACGTCATTATCCTTGATATTATAATGCCTCACCTAGACGGACTTGGAGTGTTAGAGAAATTAAATGAACGTCAACTAGAAAAGCGACCAAATATCATTATGTTGACAGGATTTTCCCAAGAAGATATCACGAAAAAGGCAGTGGAATTAGGGGCAGCGTATTATGTGTTAAAACCTTTTGACATGGAGACGTTAATGAAGCAAATTCGGGAAGTATCTGGTCAATCCACACCGTATATCAGAAGTTTTTCCAAACCACCTGAATCTAATAGAGAAAAACAGCTGATAAACCTAGAAGCTAGCATTACAAGTATCATAAATCAGATTGGAGTTCCAGCTCATATAAAGGGATATATGTACTTAAGAGAAGGCATTGCGAAGGTGTATAAAGATATTGAATTATTAGGATCGATTACGAAGGTACTTTACCCAGAAATAGCAAAGCATTTTAATACCACTGCAAGTAGAGTGGAACGAGCTATTCGGCATGCCATAGAAGTAGCCTGGACTCGTGGGGACATAGAATCCTTATCAAAAATGTTTGGATACACAGTAAGTGTGACAAAATCCAGGCCAACCAACTCTGAATTTATTGCAATGATAGCTGATAAATTGCGCATTGAACATAATGTAACGAGCTAGTAAGAAATGAAAAGAGAGGTTTTCAGGCTCTCCCGATTGTTGGGAAACAGGGATAAGACATTTCAGCAACCCAGATGCTAGTTATTGTATAGTTAGCCTAAGCTACGGAAACAACAAAAAAAGGAATGATGATCAATGATAGGGAGTTTAGTAAAGATACATAAAAAGAGTAGTCCCTTCAATAAAAAAGGACTACTCTTTTTGGTGTTACTGTTGCGCGATTACGAAACCACTTCCTTCATCACATGTTTTGATGGCTTAGTTGTCTTTGTCAACCTAATACTTGAAGAAATACGACTGAATAAAATCACTTGACTAGTAAAAATTCCCTTCAAAGATTAATATATTGATCAAAATTATATACAGGTAGATGGAATAAAAATTAGCCTCGGGTTCAATATTGTATATGATTGGGACGAGGCTTTGAACAACCCATAAATCAGAAAAAAGGTGTGTCAAAGTCTAAAGACTTTGACACACCTTCAATTGATAATCTTTACTCTTCTCTTTTTAAAGCTGCACGTTGGTGGCGATAAAATTCGTGGAATAGCTTCATTAATGACCTTTTCTCAATTCGTGATACATAGCTTCTTGAGATTCCTAACTCTTTGGCAATTTCTTTTTGAGTTCTTTCTTTTTGTTTATCTAAACCAAATCTTCCTACGATGACCTCTTTTTCTCTGCCATCGAGAATATGAATGTACTCATATATTTGTTTTTTCTCCATTTTCAACTGAATTTGCTCCGCTAAATCATCTGTATCAGCCTACAATACATCAATTAAACTGATCTCATTTCCCTCTTTGTCCTGTCCAATAGGGTCATGCAGGGAAACATCCTTGCGCACTTTCTTTAACGCTCTCAAATGCATTAGGATTTCTATCCTAATGTCAGAAGGGAGCAATCTAAAAGGCTTGTTCAATATTATATTAATTCAAAAGATACTCTCTAATCAAGTATCTTTTATTACCACTTATCATTGGCATTTTACAACATCTCATATTTAGGACAACACTTACAAAAAACGAGCTTGATATCTCAAGCTCGTTTTAATAATGAATCGGTGTTCTAGACCATCTCTTAAAATCGTTGCTTCTTTAGGCTCCATTGTCATTAAGCCCTCAATAGAATTCCGTGTTTTTTCCATCGTGTAGGCTGAAAGTGTTGTTCTTAACGAAAATAGAAAAGCAACCATAGCACCTTTCAACCAATCCCCGATTAAGATTCGCTATCGTCATAAGAACATTCCTATCAAAGTTCAAGGTCTTCATCCCATATATAGCGCACTTCGTGTGACTTTAAAAAGCATTCTGCTTCTTTATCTCCAAACCAATTGTAATACCCAATAAATATATTCTTTATTCTTCTCCATCAATTAACCCTTGATATAAAAC
>NZ_JBIMEV010000114.1:0-3524 GCF_051262595.1 Salipaludibacillus sp. CF4.18 | reverse complement strand
AAAATGCAGTTCGTTTTTTCTGTTTGTAAAGCTAACTTACTGGATGCAATTTTAAAAAGTAAAGCTTTATGGAAGATTGTTAATACAGAAGATGCAAATAGATTGATTTGCTTTGTTAATTAATCTGAGTTTTTTTAGGTTTTGTTTTGCAAGAAGATTCGTAAAATCCTAGACAGAGTGTTCTAAAATATTTGATAAATGAAGGTATAGGATGGATTTCAATTGTTTGACATCCTATTCCATATTATTTATACTGATATTGAAAACGTTTACATAGCAGGAGTGATTTAATGTCTGTGATAACAATACAAAATAATATAAATAAGAGCAAAATCATTGATACCCTTCTTCATAACAATTTGTACAAGATGCCAGATGGACGGCAATTGTACGAAGCAACAGAAAAAGAACTTGAATTTGTACTTTATTCAATAACTGAAATTTGTTTTGTATAAGGATATTATTTGTTATATTTTAGAATTTCAAAAAGCCATGTACCATGGTAAAGAAAATGATACATGGCTTTTTTATTAGTAAATGGGATAGTTATTCACTCGTACCTGTATCGAATGCAATGCTGTATCCCACCATCAGAAATTGCGGAAACATTATTGACCAAAGGGGCAGAAATCCTGGGTTCTCCATTATCCTCGGGACGAGGTTAACACGGACCGAACGGTGAATGGGAACAAAGATCCATTGATACTGGATTGCCTATATTTGTCTGTAAACGTACTGGGGAAGATAAGACTGTTTCCTTTTGGGAGGCTGAAAGCTTAATTATTAAGAATGGTAAACGATTCTTTCACATAAATCTGCACAATCTGCAATTTTAATATTTGATTGGAATTTAGATGATATGAATTTAACTTCTTCTCATTTTGAAATTAATTATATTGAATGAGTTTTTTTAAACTTTAACTAATGAAAGCAAGGTGGAACAATCTCTTCTCCTGTTTTGAAGCTATTTGGGAGGTTAATAATAATGATGAGAAATATTGTTGTTGAATGTAATTAATACATACAATTGAGTAACGCCCTTCCTCTAGGTGAATACCATGTATTTGGAGGGAGATGAATAAAAAGTGAATGTAGAAAACCATGATTACCGTAACCACTTAAGGGATTTACATGATGAGTGCAAAAACCACATGTATTATCATGTGACTTTAACAATGACAGATGGAAGTACATTTGATGGCATTATTGAAAATGTTGATATGGATAATATTACAGTGTTAGCTGGTGAGGATGTAATGGAGCGAGAAAGTGAGGGGGATGAATCGGATACTCGACAATATTATGGGCCTTTTGGTCGTCCTAGAAGAAGGTTCCGACGTTTTAGACGTCGAGGTTTTCCACTAGCTTCCTTAGCTGCTTTAGCCCTATTACCTTATATTGCTCCGCCTCCGTATCCTTATTATCCTTATCCGTACTATTATTGATAAATAAAAAACAAAAATAATTGCTGGTTCTAATAAGGAACGTAACTTTGTTGAAGTATTGGGGGAGAATCCTTCTATGTTAGGAATTTCAACTACGTATTTCGAATTGAGAAACGATCGTTAATGAAGTTATTGCATGAGTTTTATCGTCACCAACGTGCAGCTTTGAAAAGAGAAGAGTAAATAAATCTTTAGTTTCTAACTATACTGATTCTATGTGTGTCAAAGTCATTAGACTTTTGGCGCATCTTTTTCTGATTTATGGGTTGTTCAAAGCCCTCCTCCCACTCATATACAATATTGAATCCGAGGTTAAGTTTTAGAGTGATATTACTGATTTTATAAAGCACCTACCTTCTGAAAACAATAAAATTATATCATAATATTCAACTGACTCTGTGATTTGCCACCTACAAGTGGATCACTTTGATTAATATATTAATCTTTTGAAGGGAGTTTCTACTAGACAAATGATTTAATTCAGTCGTATTTCTTCAAGTATTAGGAACTATTTTAATTAATCAAACATTATGTATTGACAAAGACAACTAATAGCATATAGACTTAAATCATACAGAAAGTTGACCTTGGGCAAAACATGTAACTATACACAACTTTTGTCAGGCTTAAAGATACAAAAATTAGAATCGTGCTTTTTTTTTGCAATAAAAGTTGACTGAAGGCAAAAAAATAGCGATGAACTATCTTTTTAGTGAGGAGGAAAGAAATGACGGCTATAAATGTAAAAGGTCTCTATGTTTCTTACTTTGGGAATGAAGCCATTAATAATATTTCATTCCAAACAAATACAGGGACAATTTTGGGAATCATTGGACCGAATGGTGCAGGGAAATCAACCTTATTAAAATCCTTATTACGTCTGATCCCAACCGATAGAGGGGTTATTGAGTATTATGGAAAGCCATTAAAAGAATCCAGAAACAAAATTGCTTACGTACCTCAACGTAGCGATATCGATTGGGATTTTCCAATCACTGTGCTGGATACAGTTGTCATAGGAACATACCCAAAATTAGGTCTTTTTAAGAGACCGAAACAGAAGGAAAGGGAATGGGCTTATCATTGTTTAGAAAAAGTTGGAATGAGTGATTTTGGTAAACGTCAAATTGGTGAATTGTCAGGAGGGCAACAACAAAGAGTATTTTTAGCAAGGGCACTAGCTCAAGAAACGGAAATGCTTTTTTTAGATGAACCTTTTGTTGGAATTGATGCATCAAGTGAACAAACGATTATTACGATTTTGCGAGAATTAAGAAATCTAGGAAAAACGATTGTTATTGTACATCATGATTTAAATAAAGCGGCTTCTTATTTCGATGAAATACTTTTGATAAATAAAGAATTGGTAAGTTATGGAAAGGCTCAGGACGTATTAAAACCTGACAATATCACAAAAGCCTATTCTGGCCAGCTTTCATTCTTAAAAGAACTTGGGGTGAATTTATCATGAATTTAATTTCTTTTTTTGAAGCAATTATCCAGTATAGTTTCTTGCAAAAAGCGTTAGTAACATCGGTCATGGTAGGCATTATATGTGGTGTAATTGGTTGTTTTATTATATTAAGAGGAATTTCGTTAATGGGAGATGCGATTTCACACGCAGTTTTGCCAGGTGTAGCGGTGTCCTATATGTTTGGGATAAATATTTTTTATGGCGCCGTATTTACTGGCTTATTAACAGCTATCGGGATAGGTTATATCAGCCAAAATAGTCGAATTAAGCATGATACATCCATTGGAATTATGTTTAGTGCGGCATTTGCCTTAGGAATAATTCTAATTACCATCATGCAAAGTAGTGCGGATTTATATCATATTTTATTCGGGAATGTCCTTGCTGTTCCAGTAGCGGAGATGTGGATGACATTCATTGTGGGCGTCATTGTACTAACAACCGTTTTTCTTTTCTATAAAGAACTGTTGGTTACTACCTTTGATCCAACGATAGCTGCAACATTCGGTTTACCAAATAAGCTTATACATTACATGCTAATGATACTTTTAACAATGACCACCGTTGCCTCCTTACAGACAGTAGGTATCATCCTAGTCGTTGCT
>NZ_JBIMEV010000113.1:0-3678 GCF_051262595.1 Salipaludibacillus sp. CF4.18 | reverse complement strand
GGAAGGATCTTTTATTCGTTTAGACTACCATGTAAACCTAAACAATCTAGAAATAATTTAAAATACTATCTTTCTAGAAAAAATCGTTTTCGTCATGTTGCAGTCAACGGATTCTGTAATTTAATCTCTTGTATTGATAGGTTTAAAGTATAGTTTCCATGATCGAGAAGTCTATTAAGAAGAAGATTCAATTGTTCTTGAGAATCAACTTTTATTTTTAAAAGGTAACAGCCTTCTCCCGATACTCGGTGAGCTTCAACTACCTCATTTTGATCTTTAATAAACCGTATAAACGAATCATGATTCGCTGTTTTCATATAAATAATGACAAACGCTGTAAAGGTCAGTCCTAATTTCATTTCATCTACTATTAGAGAGTAAGCTTTAATTACACCACTTTCCTCCAGTTTTTTAATACGATTCCCTACTGCCTGTCCCGTCATATGAATATGTTCACCTAAGTCTTTCCATTGAATACGTGAATTTTCCGATAGTAACCGAAGGATCTGAAAATCAATGTTATCTAGTTCCATTATAAATTCCTTTCACCATGAAATGATTTGATATAAAAGTGTTTCATCAAAGTATCGATAGAAATAAAGATATTGTATATCATTATACTTGTAATAAAATCTTTTAAATGAGGTGGATAAAATGAGTACAGCATTAATCATTGTCGATATACAAAACGACTATTTTCCAAATGGAAAGATGGAGTTAAGCAATCCTGATAAGGCAGCCGCTAATGCTGCTAAAGTTCTTGAATGGTATAGACAAAATAACAAAGATAATATTTTTCATGTTCAGCATATCGCGAGTAGTCCAGAGTTAGGTTTCTTCCTTCCGAATACAGAAGGGGCTGAAATACATGAATCTGTTCTACCATCAGAACACGAAAACATTATCGTAAAAAGTTTCCCTAACAGCTTTTTAAAGACTGATTTAGAAAGCAAATTAAGAGAAAAAGGTGTAACCTCGGTAATGATCGTAGGTATGATGACACATATGTGTATTGATGCAACAGTTAGAGCAGCAGTGGATCTAGGCTTTGAAACTACACTTATTGAAGATGCATGCGCTACAAGAGACTTGTCTTATCAAAATAAAATCGTTCCAGCTGAGCAGGTTCATTATGCATTAGTAAGTGCACTTAATGGTATGTATGCCAATGTAATTTCAACTGAGGATATCCTCAACAAAACCCTGTAGAAACATTGTAAGTGGGAGTTTGTTTAAAAACAAGTCCTTTATACCGATGTATGATTTATATCTAAGTAATATCCTCGAGTTTTGTAAATGTGCAATTAACCGTGTATAGAATGGTTAATTGCCTTTTTTCTTCTTTTCACTGAAAAACCTTCGTATTTCAGATGAGATCGGTTTTCCAAAATCAGTCGCTCATTAACATCAAATGAAACTACTGTATATCCACCGTCAATTACTAGACTTGAGCCCACTGGGGGCCAGGATCCAGAGTTCAGGCAAATATGAAGAGGAGTTCCAGCCAATGTGGAACCCCTTTTTTCTTATAATATGTTATTACTAAATAAAATCTCATTGACTATGTTTCTTTCTATCAATTCCCTAAAGCATTCCCTTCGTTAAATACTCACACAATTTCATTGGCTTATTTGTATGCTTAATTACTTCTTTGGATTGAAAAGTTTATACTAAACTCCACAGCATAATATTTTTATTTTAACTTTGAATACTTTCGATAAGTTTTATAGTAACTGCTACCCAAAAAAACAACCATGAATGCGGGAAACAACTTCAAAAGGACAAATGGAGTTTCAAATAATAATGCTTTCCAAAATAGTGCACCTTTCATACTCCAAAGACCTTCAAAATATAATCCCGAAAATCCCGAATCCTTGTAAAGCATATAAGAAAAAGCCAAACACAGCATGCCCAACACAATTGAATAACTCATTAATCTTTTATAATAATTACTCTTTGATTGCCGGTCCGAGAAGATTTCATTTTGATCATCATCTTCTTTTTGCCAATCCCGT
The DNA here is from genome assembly GCF_051262595.1 of Salipaludibacillus sp. CF4.18. Taxonomy (NCBI): domain Bacteria; kingdom Bacillati; phylum Bacillota; class Bacilli; order Caryophanales; family Bacillaceae; genus Salipaludibacillus; species Salipaludibacillus sp. CF4.18. The sequence continues at coordinate 1,663 of NZ_JBIMEV010000113.1, read as the reverse complement.
ATTCCACCCAGCCAGTACCACTTTACATAGATCCAACCAAAATCTTCATATATCCCTTTGTATTCCTCGAACTTTTTCTTTGGTAAATAATCTTGATAATCAAGTCGCATAACATATCTTTTGTCCGTTTTTTTGAAAGTGTATATTCCCAATCCACTAATATTTGTACAGCGATAGCCTTTTTGTAATTGCTCGTTCAACCATTGCTCTTCTGTTTCAATATTAAAAAACATGTTAAACATCTTCATTTGAATCATCCCTTCCGTACAAGGATAAAATATGCGATAGCCTTTCTTGTTCCATTTTCAAAATGGCGCTTCCTTCTGTAGTTATCATATAAATTTTTCTTCGCCCCGAATTTCCGACAGGTTCAATCCAACCATGTTTATTCAAGTTTTCAATTGCACCGTATAATGTACCCGCTGCTAAAATAACATTACCATTACTTATTTTTTCTATCTTCTGCATTACGGCATAGCCATGGAGTGGTTCACGTAGGGCTAGTAAAATATAATGCATGGTTTCAGACAGCGGAATTAATTTATGTTTCATACTCTCACCCTCTATTCATTTCAACTATATAGTTCAACTGTCTAATAATATAATACAGTTGAACTGAATAGTCAACTTCATTATTAAAACTAGGAAAAAATTCAATCACAAAAACTCGATTTCCTTTACGATGGGAAATCGAGTTTTGTGTAATCCTATTCAATTAAATGGCCCGCTTGTTGAAGAAGAAAAAATTCAGAAATCAACTTTTGATAACTTTATTTCGAAGCCACCCTAAACATTTCGCCAAATCCTCTCTCAATCCCCGATCATACTCCTGCTATCTCCCTGCCATCCAATCAATTATTTTCATACACCAACACCTGCTAATTCACAGATTTTATCCATTGCTTCGTTAAAATCACCTAGTTTGGTAATGATGTATTCATCGGCATCGTAGATAGTGAAAAGTCCTTCTTCATAATCAAGTGTAAAGCCACCATGATCAAGCTCCACGTTTTTTCGTTATAGGCGCCGACGGAATTCATATACGTACAGGTAATTCCTTTTTGAGATCGGCATAAATGGCATAGATAAAGTATTCCTGACAATAAGCGCTCGTCATAATCGTATCAAGCAGTAAAATATATTTCTCATCATAGAAACGAATCAGTCGCTTGTTCCCACAGCGCTTTTCTAGAATAAACGTATAATTAATAAACTACAGGCACCCACAGAATCCATATACGTACAGGTAATTCCTTTTTGTCAGGAACCACACACACAAACTCTCGGAAATAAATAGTTACTAGTACTAGCAATAGAGTTACCCAATTCCCCCTCATCGCCAACTCCAGCTCGTCAAAAGTTGACCTTGAATCCACCTATCATAACATTGTTTTTATAAGAGTATGACCTAATCTTCAATGATGAGTTTAAAATTCATTATTAACATATATTGTAAACTTGTATGGTCAAAATTGTCCATACAAGTTTACAATTGTTACAAAAAACGACATAATTCGATGATACTTCTATTAAAAGTTAGGCGCTTGTTCTCAAGACTATTGAAACCAATTCTATTACTATTAACTTAGTGATAATTTGATTTACATATTTTTCACCTTATATTGTAAGCGTTTTATCACAAAGGGGATCTACCATTTCAAAA
>NZ_JBIMEV010000112.1:0-3726 GCF_051262595.1 Salipaludibacillus sp. CF4.18 | reverse complement strand
CTACATAATCTTTCTGTACCATAAATAATTAATAAGTCTTCTTTCCCTTTAATATTTGCCTCATTAATGATGGTCTCATTATTTTTCTGGGAAGGTTGATAAATGTTCAATCTATGATAATTATCTTTAATAAACTTATTGTTATCTGCAATTTCTTTTATTAACCGTTCCATCTTATATTTGGAGTTCTTAAAAATTGCCAGATTTAAAATACCTTTTTCATTTTTAGCTAGAAATTCGCTTAATATTTGTTGAATAGTGAATATTTCTGTTTGAAGTCCTGATGTTAACACCACAGTTAAATCTTCTTCACATAGCAAAACTTTTTTATGCAAAAAAACACTCCCTCAATAGAATTAATTAGTCATAATATTCTACTTTATAAATAATTTCTAATAAATTCATATCACTGAAAATACTATACTTTCTCCACTGATAATTATATAAGTCTCCTTAAACATTACCACAAAATCCCATTCAATACTTTTATCCTATTGAAATGTTAGTAAACTAAAGATCGCTATCTGGCGTGGATTCAAACATGAGTACCAGGTTTATGACGCGAAGAAAACACCTGATCATTTACATTGGCTTTATACGGTTCTTTCAAATGCCAAAACCTTTGTGGGTGGGACCTTCCACGGATTGGATTCGAGTGGTTCAGTATATGTGCATCATCAAACACCATTACTCATTCTGAGCTAGTGGGATAATCATTATATAGAATAATGAGATTAACCTACATTTCATCTAATATTGTTTATGGCAGACTAAATATGTAGGTTGTGGCAGTTAATTTATGCGGGCCCCTCGGGGCCCGCATAAATTTAAAAAGGCCACTTGCCAACTTCTCAAAATAACTTTAAACTCCTCGTTGGACCAACAACGTTCGACAGGAGGCTATTAGGAGATGTTAGCAGTGGCGCAAATTGATTATATCAGACATGAAGTAAACCAGAAAGGCGAAACTTATTCCAACATGGCAACTAGAATGGATATCGATCCACGAACAGTAACGAAGTATGCCAATAAAGAAGAATTCCAAGTAAGACAGCCGCAAAAGCGGAAAGCAAGAGTAATGGATACAGTGAAACCTATTATTGATAAATGGATTGATGAGGATCTAAAGAAGAAAAAGAAGAATCATAGAACAGCGAAAAGAATGTATAAACAGTTAGTGAAGTTTCATAGTTTTACAGGCTCTGAGAGGTCTGTTCGCGACTATGTATCGAAACGAAAAAAGGAATTAAAAGATTATCAAGAAGGGGCATCTCTTCCACTAGTGTCAGTCCCAGGAACAGCTCAAGTGGACTTTGGAACCGCATCATTTAAGTACCAATCGGAAGTCATTGATCTGCCATATTTAGTGGTGTCCTTTCCTTTCAGTAACACTTTTTATTTTCAGGTGTTTCCTTCGGAAAATACAGAATGTTTACTCGAAGGCTTACAGCGTATCTTTCGTCATATGGGTGGTATTCCAACAACTATTCGATTCGATAACTTATCACCAGCGGTGAAGAAAATAATGGCAAGAGGTGAACGTGGACTAACCGAGACGTTTGAACGCTTTGTTTTACATTACGGCTTCCGATATGAATTTTGTAATCCAGGGAAGGGGAATGAAAAAGGGCACGTAGAAGCGATGGTTAAATACGTACGAAATAATTTTCTATTGCCTGAATGTACCGTGGCTAACTTGGATCATTTTAATAAGACGCTTTGGAGGTGGGCGGAGGAAGATCGGAATCGTCCACATTATAAGAAACAAGTGCTCCAATCAGAGTTATATAAAGAAGACCAACAAAAATGGCTTCACCTCCCTGAGAAAGATTTTGAGTGTGCTCGTTATCAAGAAATGAAAGCCGATAAGTACGGCATCGTAAGTGTGGATAATAAGGAATATTCCACCTCTCCGAGGTTTGCGAAACAAAGAGTCAAAACTCGTCTTACTTTTAATACTGTCGCGGTATTGAATGAAAACAATGAACCGATCGTTACACATTCTCGGCTATATGGTGTAAAGCGCAGATCGATGATATGGCAGCCTTATCTTGAGTTATTATCCAGACGTCCGACTGCCATTAAATATTCAAGCCTGTACGACCAATTTCCTTATGCTTGGTCTAAATACTTAAAAGATTGCACCGAAGAAGAACGAAAAATAGGGCTACGTTTACTAGGAAAACTCTTGAAAAATAATGATTTTACATTATTGAACAAAGCGCTTCAATTGGCTTCTTCTCATGGGCATCCCAGCGCAGATCAGATTAAGCATTGCTTTTACTCGTTATTAAATCAAGATGATTCTCATATGGAGATTATTCCTCGTATGAAGGTGCCTATCATGCCCAACTCATCTCGTGGGCTCTCTCATTATGATGCCTTCTTTCAAAAAGGAGGATGTCGTAAATGAAAGAGCAAATTGAAGCCTATGCAAAACGTTTGAAGCTTAGTTGGATTCGGGAATATTATCATGAGGTGGAAGCCCAAAGCAACCAAGAATACCTTTTAAAGCTTTTTGAAAGGGAAGCTGAAAACCGTGAAGAGAGAAAGATTAATTTATTATTAAACCAGGCACAATTGCCGAAAACAGGAACTCTGCCTTTTCAATGGGAACATATACAAATTCCACAAGGAATTGATCAAGAAACAATATTGAATGGTGATTTTATTAAAGAGGAAGAAAATCTGATTTTATACGGAGGAGTTGGTACTGGAAAAACCTATTTGGCGACATTAATATCCTTAAATGCCATACACAGGTTTGGCAGTCGGGTGAAATTTTTTACGGTGGCAGCTTTAGTTAATAAGTTAATAGAAGTAAACCAACAAGGAACGCTTCCAAAGTTCATGAAACAGATTGAAAAACTGGACCTTTTGGTGCTCGATGAATTAGGTTATATTCCTTTAAATAAAGAAGGTGCAGAGCTGTTATTTCAAGTGATATCCATGTGCTACGAAAACCGTAGTCTATTGATAACTACTAACCTTCAATTCGGTCAATGGAATCATGTTTTCGGTGATCCGATCCTAACGGAAGCCGTCATTGACCGATTGATCCATCACTCTCACTTACTAATGTTTACAGGGGAAAGTTTTCGATACAAAGAATCATTATTACATCAATAATTAGAGGTGGCAAGTGGCATGCATTTTTAACTGCCATTCCATACATTTTTTACTTGCCAAATACAATCTAATATCACTGGACTCTTTGAATTAACTCTATCTTTTATCTATACTTTATATAAATTGTATGTTGTTTTATATTAGTCCTTATATACTATAAACAGATAAAACAGATGGGTAATATTAATTATGTTTCTTGCATAAACACGAAAACTTTTACTAATAATAACACGATAGTGGGTTATGGTTAATGTATTGATATCTCCCCATATTTCTCCTGATGGCTTTGAAAAGAAGTTGTACCATGACCTAGAATAGATGGGATATGCGAATTAAAACACGCATTCATAAATGATAAGAGATTATCTAATTTTCCCACCTTCCTAAAGTAGTTCGCTCATATTAATCTCAAAAATTCAATCGCCATCGTAACCTATACAAGTTTTAGCAAAATAATCAAGTAACCCCAACCCTAATTCCAATGCATAAAGGAGTATGTAAAATGGATATTTTAAAAGCTTTAACAGAAAATGAATTCTACCTGCAAAAAGAGGACGCCATTCTTTTATTTGATTTGACAGGGATAATTATAAATGG
>NZ_JBIMEV010000111.1:0-3904 GCF_051262595.1 Salipaludibacillus sp. CF4.18 | reverse complement strand
CATCCCTATCCAATACCCCTAGATACCAGTTAGATAAGATTTAGAATTAGATAAAATCTAAAACGCTAAATATAGATAAAAACAGGCAATTTTTATCTAACCATAGTAACTGTTTTGCAATTTGAAAACTATGGCTTATAGATAAATGAAATTTGGACAAAACAAAAAAGCCCACCACCGGTTAGGTGATGAGCAAGTTAGTTATTCTCTATAAAGTTTACCTTATTAAGTATAGACGACACATATATGAGTCTATTATTACAACCACCTGACTCTTCCTCAACAGCGTAAAATTATGGAACAACTAAATAAGCATCTTGTACTTTTTCTAAATACCCCAATATTCGTAACATGCCCATGCCGAAGGGTAATACCATTCTTTAGAATTTAATAGTTTCTTCTGAGCTTCTAACAATAATCTAGGGATTGATTGTTGCTCAGTTGTTAATAAATGCTCTAATAAATTTAAAGAAGGTCTAATATCAACATCCCACCTGCATAATATAGTATTACTTTTCTGCGAAACAATTTTCCCCCAAACACTATTGCCCGATTGAATACTTTCTGAGTAAGGTTGTCCACCTTTGCATGTAATAAAGAACAAAGTGTTTGAGTACAAGCTTATATCTTGTATATCATCCATAGTAAGATACTGCTTTTTGGGTCCTAAAACAAAATAGGCTCCATTATTATCTGTTACATCCGTTTCACTAACACCATGAGCAACGATTGTAAAAAGTCTATGCTCTATATTTTGAAGTGTATTTTTAATTAATAAATTTTCTTGACCAAAATCATAAACAATTTCTTCGAATAAGCTTTTATTTCCTCGTAACCATCTTTCAGCTATTGGGATTGCTTTATCACCTTTTCCACTGGAACCAATAGCAATTATATTTTTGTTTTTATCACCTCCATCCTTTTCACCGGGCCCCTTCAGCAAGTCACTAACAGACACTAAGTTATAAATCGCATCTAGAGAGTTAATTAACCATTTACCATCTTTACGAATTAATGAACTTGAAAAATAAGGTACAGACATATCAGGGCAAATATACAGATTAGTTATATTATCAATATTTTTTTCGGTAATAAGGGGATGAAATAAACAATTTGAAATCTCGTCAGATAAAGACTCAGCTTCATTAACATTATCTTTATCCTTACTTTTAGAAAGTAGGTCTCCTAAGTAATTTGAAGTTTTCTTTAATTTATCTGGGTCCAGAAAAGCATGACCAAATTCTTTATGTCCTTCAGTAATAAGAAGATATACCATGCCCATAGGCGTTAAGCAATATTGGTAATAGATTTCACCAACCCTCAATTGCTTTTGAATTCCATCAAGATCAGTACTTTCAATTACAGGCAAAGGTTTTAAGTATGGATGTTGCTCAAGAAGTTCTTCTTGTAACAATGAAAACCTATAAGTTTTTTTCTTATAATCATCACTTTCAATCTCAGAGTTTGTTCTCATTAATTCATCATATAATGAGATATAATTATTAAACTTTTCATCATCACCGTATATTTTCGAATTCTCATATAATCTCTGTTCTGCTATTGTCCTGGGGGCAATTTTTATTAAAAAATTAATTCCTTCTTTTTCACATTCATATTTAATTTGGTCAGAACTTTCTTTTGATTTATATAGAATGCATAGTGTTTCTACATAAGTCCTATATAATTCATTTGTTTGATCACTGATATAAGCTCTTTCCTCTTTATGAGATATATTACTTCTTTGTTTTTCAATATCTTCAACTGCTATTTTTAAAAGAGTACGATTTAATAATAATACATCTAACAAGTACTCATCTTCTTTGTTGTATAGTAGTATTTGACTCCACATTAGAATGATTTTCCATCTTATATCTACACGAGGCTTGAGTAATTCAGTTGCCATTTGAGACTTTTCCATTACTAACTTAAAAGCCTCATCTTGCTTCCCACTCTTGATACAAGCTGAAATGTAATTTGCAAAATGGATAGCCCATTCCGTTTCTTTGGGTTTACTATTTAATACAAACGGCTTTAATACTTCATAGACCTCTTCCCATCTTCCTTCAGAAATTAAACTTTGTATATTTTCAATTGGTGATTCCTGATTAGCAATATCTTTTACCTTTTTGTAAAATAAGTTAACTTTCTTTTTATCCTCTAAACTTAAAACATTATGATTGTTTATCCATAAATAAATTATATTTAAAGCCTTATCAATTATATAGTAATTTTTTAACTGAATTCCTTTCCTAACAGCTACTAAAACACATATTACTCCTTCAATAATTTTTCCCAATCTAAAATGCGAATCTCCCCAAGCAACAATACCTAATGCAAAAGAAAGATTTTTCACATCTTCATCTTCAACACGATTATAAAAATTTAATAGTGTTAAAGCTTGATTGTTTGCATCTTGGTAATATCCTGATAGAGAATACCAAGTGGCGGATTCGTATCTTATCCACAATTCATTAACTTTATTTTTTTCTAGTTGAGAAGCTATTATAGCGCCTTTAATTACCTCATCTAATTCTTTTTTAGGGCTGAAATTATGTTTTCTTTCTCTAAGCACTCTTATTGCATTTATAGAATTAACCTCATCTAATTCTTCTTCCGGATAAACATCTATACTCTCATTTAAGCCTTCAATATTTTCTTCATTCCATCTATCAATTTCTTTTTTTAGTTCTTTAGCTAAACTTTTATGCCAAACTTTATCACTTTGAGAATTATTAATGAAATTCGTTAATAATATATGACCGTTGTCCTGAAGAAAAAGATATTCTAATTCCTTTATAATTACCTCACTTCGAAGAGAAAGTAATTTTTCATTGTCTCTATCTTTTTTTAATGGTTTAAGCCTTAAAGCCTTTTCTACCTTACCTAAATCACTTAAAATTTCCAATTTACCCCTTACGACTTCATATGAATACTTAAATGTATGCTTAAGTTTAATTTCATCCATATTACTATAGTACATATATATACTGTCGTACATAAATTTCCACATTAAAGCACAACGATATAAAACTTCATTTTCAAGTTTAGGATAATCTATTGTAACAGCTTTAAGGTAAGCTTCTGCATCGTGACCTGATGTTGGAGGGTTGTCTTGAATTTCTGCTATTTTTGCTTCGATTTCAAAATGTTTATCCTGAGTAATAATATAGATCTGTCTAAATAACTTACCAGAATTTTCGAAGTCTTTAGTCTCATTATAAAAATTAGCACACTCTTGTAATATAAATGGATCCTTGACATTCATACTTAAAATTTCTTGTATCAATGATTTCCGCTTTTCATTAATTAAGAACCTTGAAGCAACAACAAGTGAACTTGTTAAACCATGCAACCACTTATCACTAACATATATTTCACTTAATATATTATAAGATTCTGTATAATGCTCCTTGTTATTTAATAAATCTCCGAACATCAAAATAAATGGTTTATCTAAATTATCATAATTATCTTTAAGAATATTTAATGCTTCTTCTTTATAACCATGTTTTACATAAGCGGCAAATTTTAATAGAACAATTCCCTTATATGATACTAAATGATTAACTTTTTCTATGTAGTTCATTGATTCATGGAGCTCCAAATTATTTAAGTCCTTTAAGAATTTACTGACATCTACAGATTGTGACTCACTTTTTTCCGGAATTAATACATTTATTTCTACTTCTTCATTTTCTTTAAATTCTTCAGACATACTCCTAGCTTTTCCAGGACTTGTTTCAAAGATAGACACTAGATTAGATAATTCATTTTTCATTAGTCTATTTAATTCAATAATTTGTTTAATTCCTTCATCTAAATTTAGCTGTTCAGGTGAAAACAACCTAATTTTTAAGTCCCCATAATCACTCTGGATATGAGGAGAACTATCAACAAATCTACA
>NZ_JBIMEV010000110.1:0-4077 GCF_051262595.1 Salipaludibacillus sp. CF4.18 | reverse complement strand
TATACATGTCAAAGTTATTAATAATAACTTTGACGAGGATAAATGGATATTCAAATACAAATTAAATAATGAATCGCAGACTTTTGATTTTGGATTTGCAAGGGATGTAATGAAGTTTAGTAAAATTGCAAATGTTGATGATTTAGTGGACACCTTAAAATGCTGGATAGCATTTAAATTGGGGGAAAAAGGTATTGAGTCAGTAAGAACTAGTTTTTCAGATATACTTTCGGCTTGTTTTGGATCACAGTGTTTTAACGGAGAAATAATGGAAGTATTTATTACAAAATTAGAGCAACACAAGATTTATCGCTTAAAGAGACAAAAAAGTAATTTCATTGAAGTTGATGTAAGGGATGCTTCTATAGATATCTATTGTAGAAATTTGATTGATTTTTTGAAGTTTGATGATTTATATAAACATCAAGAATATATTGATAAGATTTCATTTGTTAAATCTAAGACAAAAATCAATGTTAGTAATCGTGAACTTATATCTTACGCTGATATATTAAAATTTAAAAAATACATTGATTTTTGGGCAGAAGATATCGAAGAAATGGATAGAAATGAATACCTTAAATTTTTCCCAGTATATTTATGGTGGGAAATAACAACTGTAATTCCAATGAGGCCTACTGAATTTTGTCATTTACAAAATAATTGCATTAGTAAGAAAGGTAATAGGTATTATTTAACATTTCCAAGATTTAAACAACAAAGGAAAGGTGAAAATCGATTTCAAGATACTTATGATACATTACCTATACCAAGATTAGTTTATGAAAGAATAGAATCATATATTAAAGTAGTGAACGGTAACGTACGTTCAGGTCATTTGTTTAATTTTTCTACTTTTGTGGAAGCTTCTAGAGATATTGAAATTGAGTATAAAGGAGAAGAGATATTTTCAATAATTTTCCTTTTGGAACTTATTGGGAAATTTTACACGCAAATTATACATCAACGATACAAGGTAAGCATTAACTATGTGGTAGGGACTTATAAAAATATTTTTTTTAGACATAGAAATAATGAATACGAAAGTTTTAGTTGTCCAGGTAATGATTCTATTGATGGTATGTTACGTCCAGGTGATCTAAGACATATTGCTATATTGAATATGTTCTTACAAGGCTATGATACAGTTGAGATACAAAGACTTGCTGGGCATATACATGAGGAAACGCAACTGGGGTATCAAAGGCATATGCAATTTTGGGTAGATAGTCAAATTCAACAGTTGGCAATAGATTTCTCAAATCATAATATTCAAAATAGCTCTACTGATTATAAAGAATCTATTCACCCAAAAGCAATTGAAAAATTTAATAAATTATATAAACACAGGGTGTTTGTTGGGAAGGATACAGAGGAGATTCCTAGGGAGCAAGATTTAAAAATTGGCTATTGTAATGATGAAACCATGCCTTGTCCAACATTTAACTGGAGGCATAGTGGGTGTTATTTTTGTGAGCACTGGGGAATTTCAGAACAAGAATTACAAGAGAAAAGAGAGGAAATAATTTATGATATGTCATTAATATATGATCAACTTAAAGATAAGGTTAATTTTATGAAGTCGCTTCTTCAAATACAATTAGACGAAATTGGTAATTTTGATAAACATGCAAAAAAAAGATTATCTGTAACTTCTATAGAAATACAAGATGGTATTACTAATATTGCAAGAATGATTTCCATGTTAGGAGTAAAATAATGTCGAAAAAAAGGGGACCTAAGAATATTATTAATGATTCAAATATTAATGAGCTAAAAGAACTTATTATTGAATTTGATGAATATAGTAACATAAAGTCTAAAATTTCTGCAAAAGATCTTTCTGAGTATATTCAGATGATATCGGTTAATAGAGAATTAAACTTTAAGCCACCTAGTTATAGCTGGTGGAAAACTTCAGGTAAAAAATATATTGATGAGTATAATAAAATAAAAACACAAACTATTAGAATAAGTGAAACAGAACAAGTTGACATGTTGGATTTAATGGATACAATCGAAAAGCATGGTGGAGCAAATAAAGAAATGCTAAAAAAACTAATTTCGCCAACTCATCAAATAATTATTAATTTAGAAGAAAAGATAATATCTCTTGAAAAAAAAGTAGAAAACCTTAATGAAGAATTAAATGAAACTAAAACAATAAATAGGAACTTAAACGCAACTAATGAAAAGAGTCAAGAACTGATTTTTTCTTTATTTTCTGTTAGTCAACAAGCAGACAGCGGATTGAATAACCTATTGAATTTAGGTAAAACTAAATCAGAAGTTGTTAATCTTTCGCTACAAAAAACCTTCGATGATCCTATAGCTTTTATTCATGAAATGAAAAACAAAGGAAATAGGACAACTTCTAAAAAAAATTCCAATGATAAAGTTATTAATATTAAAGGGAAGAATATAAAAACGAACGATCCTCACGAAGATTATGACTACTAAAATACTGTGAAAATCCTTTATAATTGTTACAAGTTTGAAACAACTCGAATTATTATATAAAGAGGGAAGTCGTGATAGAAGAGTATAAAAAAGAGACTACATCAAAAATACAATTCTAGGTTATAGTCTCTTTCTAATTTATTTCGGATCGCGCGACTATGAAGTTTTATTTTAATTAGTGATATCTTTTAAAATTAATGAATTAAACCTCGCCTCACCAAACCTTACCGTACCTGACCCCGCCTCGCCAATCCATTCCGGGCCTTTCCCAACCCCGTTAGCCTAACTCTTCAGCAATAGGATGGCTATTCCTATTGGACAGAATACATACATATTATAATTCTGTTTCGTCTTCCCATACTAATTCTCTCCAGTTTGGTGGAATTAGCCCCTTTTTTAATGCATTATCTATCATTCCTTGATGCCGATGGTCTGCCCTTAATATATGGCACCTTTGACACAGGGTTCTTAGATTAATAAATTTATTTTTTCCTAATTTTCCACTTTTTATATGATCAATATGGCACTCGTTTAATTTTAATTTTATTTTACACTTTGTACACTCTTTATTATCTCGCTTCCAAATTATTGGTCGAATATTTTGTCTCCATATTTCTACTGGTGTTCTAATATGAGGCAAATTAACCAACTCTATTCTTAAATTCTTCAATTTCAAAATCCACAACCTGAAAACGGCCGAACCCGATAGACCTTCCATCTGCTAATCCAGTTAATTGTCCAGCATCGTTACAAATTGATTTCATTTGCTCCCGACTAACTATTGTATTTTCCCAAAGTATATTAAATTCTGTTTTCCATTCAGTGGAAACAGCTACCCTATATCTAACATTTCTTCCTTTAGAATTGGGGTTTTTAACAGACCGTATATCTAAATAAACCGGTTGGCTAGAATCACTCGTTAACTGATCTATACATTTGGGTATAAAACGATCTAATAATATCTTGTCATCCATGACTTGTAGTGTGGATACTACCTTAGGCTGAATTGAACCCTTTCCTTGTTTCGTATACTTGCTTCCCTCACGTATACAAGCAAATATATACGAGGGATCTAGGTAAAGCTGGCGATCTGGTGTTGCGGAATAGGTTTTTTTCCATTCTTCTGGATCATTTCCAGCTACACCGGTTCTTTCTTTTCTTTCTAGTGGTATAGTATCTGTCGTAAAGCGATGGAATAAAAGTGGACGAACTCCTTTAATTGAAACTTTTGCAAATATTAAAGCCAAAATAATTTCCTCCTTTAAGGTAATTGTACTTATAAGTATCATTATTAACTATTATTTATAGTTTATACGTCTTATATAGACATTGTCGCTTCCCTAACCTTAAGATGAGGTGATAAATATGTCCGATATCTTAAAATTAGTTGGGGAGAAGATTCGTATAATAAGAAAAGAAAAGGGTCTTACTCAAGAAGACCTTGCTGAAATAGCAGATCTTCAACACTCATATATAGGTGGTATTGAGAGAGGAGAAAGAAATATTTCTTTATTAACTTTAGAAAAAATAACTAATGGTTTGGATGTTTCGCCAAGTTTGTATTTGGCAAGTAAAAAATGTATGTAATGGCAATTAAAAATGCATGCCACTTGCCGC
>NZ_JBIMEV010000109.1:0-4098 GCF_051262595.1 Salipaludibacillus sp. CF4.18 | reverse complement strand
ATTATAAGGTAGGCAGCAAATATCTATTTAAGGTTGATGAAATAGATGAATTTATGAACGATGTAACGGCATCTATGAACAATACTAATAATGACCTTAAATTTTTCACTAAATTGAACAAACGTCTTGAAAATGGTAAAAAAAGTGAAGCGATTTGACATAAAAAATACCCACTAAAGACTTGGCGGTCTAGTGAGTATTAACAGAAAAATTAATTCCATCTAATATTATAGCAGGAAAAAGTGACAACTTCAGTATATTGTAAAGAACCATAATTAATATCATAAATTTTTTAAGTTAAAGGGGGAGTAAAGATTGGCGAGACCGCCCAAAAAAGGATTAGACTATTTTCCACTTAATGTAACTATGGATGACGAAATTGAACTAATAGAAGCAGAGCATGGTTTGGAAGCTTTCGCTGTCTTAATAAAGATTTTTCAGAAAATATACAAAAATGGTTACTTTATTAAATGGGAGAAAAAAGAACAAATTCTATTTAGTAATAGAATATCTCTCCAAATAGAGGTAGTTAATGAGATCATAAGTGATTGTGCTAAATGGGGCATTTTTGATTTTGGTTTGCTGAAAAAACATTCAGTGATCACATCAAGAAGAATTCAAGAAATTTATTTACATGCAATCTATAAGAGAGTTGAGGTGGAGATGGAAGAGGCATACCTTTTAACAGATGTTTCGGATATCAGAAACGTAGTAGTAAATAGAGTTTCTGATATCAAAAACTCACCAACAACTGATGTAACTGATAGTAAAAGTACACAAAGTAAAGTAAATAAAAATAAATCAAATGAAAATAAAATAAATGAAAATAAAGAAAAAGAAGTAAATAAAAGTAATCAAAATTATAATTCAATTTATTTTAAATTATCTAAACAACTGCATGAAAAAATATTAATCAATGATAAGTGGTTTAATAATCCTGATTTAGAAAAGTGGGATGAAGATATAAGGCTTCTCATTGAAAAAGAAGGTCGTCCTATAGAAGATGTTGAGAACGTTATTGACTGGTGCCAAAGTAATTCATTTTGGAATTCTATCATTTTATCTGGTCAAAGTTTAAGAAAAAATTTCAGTAAAATCATTATTCAGATGAACGAAGATAAAGTGAAAAGATCTGGAAATCTAACACCTTTGCCAAAATCGATTTTAGATCAAATTAATGAAAGCTCCGAACTCGAAGAAGAGTACACTCCGGAGGAAGTTAGGAAAATTAATCAAGACGCAGAAAAGTATAGAAAAATACTGGATGAAAAACGCATTAAAGGAAATACAGAGAATTTACATCATGTTCAATGAAGGCATAATAACTAATTTAAATTTAAAAAACTGAAATGGTATTGTTATTTATGAATGAAAACTATTAAAAGAATAATTTAGATTTATGTTACTAAGAAAATAATTTTTAGCTAGTAAAGGTAAATAGGTTGCAAATGATTTAGTTCTTTTGCAACTTTTATAATTTATCAAGGTAATTAATAATTTACAATAGTTTTACAAAATATCTGTTAAAGCAGATAGGGTTACTATAGTTCTTAAACACTTTCAAAAACAATCAGCAAGTTATAACTAAATATGGAAGCCTATCAGTGAATCACGTCTTCTAGAATAGAAACAGTGCCCATTTACCCACACCCTAAATCGTGGTGTGTTATGGGAAGTCATTCACTACGTTTCTTCCTTGTTCGTTGCTTTGCAATAGCCCTTCGGGATCGGTGGTGATTTTAGTGAGTTATTTCATGTTAAGTACAAAGATAATTACAAGGTCAAAAAATCAATCAGTTGTCGCTTCAGCTTCTTATCGTTCTAATGAAGAGTTGTATTCTAAAGAGGATAACGAGTATAAAAGATTTAAAGAGCGATCGGTTGATCCAGTGTCATTTATTATGAAGCCTGATCATGCCCCTGAATGGACTTTGGACCGTGAACAACTTTGGAATGAAGTACAGGAAAAGGAAGACAGAAATAACAGTCGTTTAGCGAGAGAGGTGTTAGTAGCTTTACCGGTTGAGTTAGATGAAGATCAACAAGAAGAAATGCTTCGTGAGTTTGTTGAAGAAAGTTTTGTGGAAGATGGTATGGTGGCAGATGTTTCTATTCACCGTGATAAAGAACATAATCCTCACGCTCATATTATGCTCACTGTTCGACCATTTAATGAACATGGTGAATGGGATATGAAGAAAAAACGAGAGTACTTATTTAATGAAAATGGAGAAAACATACTTAAAGAAAATGGAGAAAAGAAATTTAAAACTATATCTTCTACTAATTGGAATGATCTAGATACTTTAAAAAAGTGGAGAGAAAACTATGCAGAAAAAATAAATAATTATTTTAAATCATTTGATATAGATGCTGAAGTTTCTCATAAGTCTTATGAGGATCAGGGGATCGAAAAAAGAGCAAGACATCGTTTAAAACAGAATGAATATTTCTTTGAAAAAAGAGAAAAAGAAAGAGCCAAAAGAGAAGGTTATGATTATGAACCTTTAACTTATTATGCGAAATTGAATAGGATGATTGATCGTAAAGAAGAGAAGTTGAAAGAGATAGATAATAAACTTTATTCTCTTAGTAAAGAGAAACAATTATTGTCTAAGGATTACACTACTATTCGATCAGAACACCCATTAAGTGAATCATCTTCATATCGATTCATTGAAAAGAGAATTGGTGGAGAAGTAAATTATCAATCGTCATTAAATAACTTAAATAAACTTGAGAAGTGGAATAAAGCATTAGAGTTCCAAACTTCTAAATTATTATCAGAACGAGAGGTAATAAACAAAGCAATGAATGTATTACAAAAAGAGCCAAAGAAAGTTCTTATTTATGGTTTTATTGTTCAAGGTTTTGATGAACAACTCACTGATAAGGTTAATCAATTTAAAGAAACTCAAAGTGAACTAGAAAAAAAGACAAGAGGTTATTTAAGTGCTTATGAACTTGCAAAAAGTGTTCATGAAAATGAAATAGATATTCTCAATAAACAGTTTAAGTTTCTCTATCCTGATTACAGCGAAAGTTTGAATTCAAATGACAAAGATGTTCTAGGATTAAAATCTAAGTATGTAAATGAATATGAATCAACTGGAATTATTAAAGATAAAATACCTGAATTTGAAACAGAAATTAATAGATATTCAGATGGGAATATTAATGCACATATATTGTTGAGAGATTGGAAAGAAAATCAAGCAGACTTAAGTATTCTCAATTCAACCAATAGCAAAGTGAAAACATCGTATTCTGAAATGATAAGAAATAATTATGATAAAGATAATGTCTACAATAAAGCAATTGAATACACAAATGTCCGTAATAGTTTACTAAAGAAGGAAAAACAAATTAATAATATGAAACAAAAGATAAATGACTTATTCATGAAAATACATCCAAAGGTAAAGGATGAAAAAGTGGATTCATTAAACATGAGATTTAAGACTAGATCAATTGAAAATTACTTAAACACTGGTAAGGTTATTGATATTGAAAAATCAATACTAAGTTTTGAAAAAAATCAAGATAAAAATAATGAACATTCTAATCATATTGGAGGGGGAGAAGGTCAACTAATCGATTCATTAACATTAATGGGTGGATCTAGTGGAGGATCGAATCATGAAAATGAAATTGATGACAAGGAATTAAAGAGGATAAGGAAAAAGAAAAAAGCTTACAAAGATATAGAACATGAAAAATAGAGAAGTAACGAGATAGAGAAAATTGATAATTCCATTCGAATTTCGGTTTTCACAATATCGTTTTGAACTTGTGCGTTCAGAAAGAGTACGAAGAAAAAAGATAGTCAAATTATATGAACATGAACTTTAAATTCTCTTAAATAAGAAGCTGAGACAATCTGTCTCAGCTTCTTATTTAACCCATCATAGCTCCTAAAATTTTTCTCGCATCTTTGCTCTTTAAGTGTATTGATCTGCGATGTTAAATTTTGGTCGATAGAAGATAGCAAAATTTCATAATAAAACCACTAACCTTTTTGACTCATGTGATTATTGCGGATGAATTGAACCAAAAATATTACATTTATTATACAAATTTGATTGACTTTCAATAAGA
>NZ_JBIMEV010000108.1:0-4873 GCF_051262595.1 Salipaludibacillus sp. CF4.18 | reverse complement strand
CATTTGTACACCCCGCAATAAGTATTGTTATGGTGGTGTTTTCAAAATGTAATTTTGATTTTGAATCTTTCTTGCAAACATTGTTTTTACAATATTACTAAAGACCTGATAGAAAAATTCTTTCAATAAAAAAATTATACCATAATACTCCAATTATAAGTGCGTCATTTAGTTACTAGTAATTTTTAAATACTTCTAAACTTATCCTCCTCTTTAGATCTACAACAAGAGCGACGGCTTATTGCACTCCCCCGTCACTTCAATAAGGGGGGATTTTTTATTGAAAGAAAACAATCTTGTTCCAATAGTAAATTATTGACCTAATCCTGCTGATTTTAAAGAATCAAAGTCAATTCCGTTATTTTTGTAACATTCGATTGCAACAGTGGGAATTGATTTAACGTCATATTATTTTGCTTTTATTTCACATTCATTCGTGTCGCAGCCTTTATTTAAATCGTAAACCATAACCTCACAATTATCACATGCTAAGTCTTTTACTTGTTTGACGACACCTCAATAACAACCAGAGATAAACACTTCTGTTATATGCACTTTTTTCTCGTACCTTAATATAGCTATTTTTTCTTATCAACTTATAAGCAATAAGATTAAAGTCAGCTTAGTGGGTAATAATGGTATAAGTACTTGTTAATTACAGGTTTTTAAACTTTGCCATGTATATTTTTAAAAGCTAATTCTAACAGGAGGAGAGCATATGAGTTTACAGGGAGAAGAGTTTGCTAAAAGTTATTCAATATTTGCATTAATTAGAGGGCTAAATTTTGTAATTGAAAATGATATACGACAAGTTTTAAAAAATAGTGAGCTAACTTTTCCAGGTTTCCGTGTTCTATGGATTCTTTATTTTGATTCAAATATAAGCATGAAAGAACTTACATATCTTGCTCAAACAAATATTTCAAATGTATTTCGACAACTAACCAAATTAAAGGAAGAGGGTTTAGTTGTTATTGTAAAAGATCATGATGCCCGAATAAAGAAAATTTCCCTAACAGAAGAAGGCACAAGGATTGTACAAAATTTTATAGAAAAAAACACTAATGATTCAGAATTACAGATAGTTTATTTAATCGAGAAAATATCAGAAGAGGACTTTTACAAATTTATAGAAGTTTCCTCGTTTTTAAGTAATGAATTACTAGGAAAACAATTCAGTGAATTTGTGTCAAAATCCTCAACTGAAATATTAAGTGACTCAACTGCCACATCATAAATTTTTGTGCAATGTCTTAGGTTCGTGGACAAGCCGATAATTACAAGGTTTTATTGATACCCTTGTAATTATCGGCTTATTTTCAGTTTTTACTTTTAAGGTAACACTCAAGGATTCAATATTTCGCTAAATTATTGCGTTCGCAAATAATTTTGTTGTTTTTGAATTATACTATGCTTAGTTTACTCAAGAGCTTATGATAATCAATTTTTAATAGGGGGTTGATGACTATCCAAAAAAATATATTAAGAATAGTATTAGTTTTAGGTTTTCTTCAATTACCTTTTGCTTTTAAAAGAGAAAAATTAAAAGATTGGCTACTAGTATTTTTCTTGAAGGGCTATATTTCAAGTTTTATTGCATCTGTCGTAGTAAAAAATAAAAACATTACATTTCCTATACGTTTTATGCCGAAATATTTTGATATAAGTGTAGTATTTGATTATTTACTGTTTCCATTGTTATGTGTATTTTTTAACCGTACAACTTTAACTTCTAAGCCTACTCAGTGTTTTTTTCAATCACTATGTTATAGCTTACCAATGACCATTATTGAGATAATATTGGAAAGATACACAGACCTTATCAATTACAAAAAGAATTGGAATTGGATTATTACCTACTCAACTTTAGTCATAACATTTTTATCTGTTCGAGTTTTTATGTCTCTCATCAGAAAATTAAATATAGAAAAAGAAGAAACAGGAATTAGTAGCAAGGGTTAATTCCTGTTTCCTCTTGCAGTATTTTCCCTCTATGATCTTATGTTTTCTTACGAAATTTCTTTAGAATTCAACTTATTGCAGTCTTCTCCCTATCAATAAGACGATAGACTGAAAAAACGGGTATTAGGAATCATTCCTTCAGAGATTGATGCATAATCATTAACCTTACTGACGTAACCCCGTTACTACTTCAGTAAGGTTTTATAATTGTCATTGTACAAAAAATAATCAGATAACTAAAAATTATTCTAATTTAAAGTTTTCGTTCATCAAATTTGTGATTCCATTTTAGTCTGTAATTTTTTCCTTACATACCTGTATTGGCTTATTCATGTAAAGGATGGGATTACCCATTTTGTCACATATTCTAATAAGTTCAGAAGCAAAATATAGATACATAAAAGAGAAAAGGAGGTTTCTAACATGGCAAATAACAATAACTCAAACCAATTAGTAGTACCTGGCGTACAACAGGCTTTAGACCAAATGAAATATGAAATTGCACAAGAATTTGGTGTTAACTTAAATGCTGATGCAACATCTCGTTCAAATGGATCTGTTGGTGGCGAGATCACAAAACGATTAGTTCAGATGGCCCAGCAACAAATGAATGGCGGTCAAAAATAATTATCTAATTCCACACTTCCAATTAATTAAATAACATGGCTTAGAAGCGAGTTATTGTCTCGCTTCTAAGCCATGTTATTTTTGAGGGGGAAGATAAAGAAGATAAGACAATCATAAGTAGTTGTATTTGAGTTCCCGCTGTTATTTTGCTTTTTACCAGTTTAAAAAAATTGCTCAAATTGTAGGCAGATACAGTACAAGAAGTTTTTTTAGAGCCAGTCGCACCTGGTCTAAATTTTATTGTGATTGGATTAGCTTAAATTGCAAGGCTGATTATGAAGCTTTAGAAAAGGATTTATTATTTATGATGCTATATGTCCATGATTAAAAGAAGCCTCCATTTCCCCCATTACACCTCCCATAAACAATAATGGAGAGGTTCCATGTAGATTCAATCATGCGTTCTTCTTCCACTAAACACCTCATTACTAAGAGATAGAATTGATCATTATCACCGAAAGTTTTATCGGAAAAGGAAAAAAGGATAGTAAGAATATCGATGACCGATACCTAACCATCCTTTATACTTTCTATACTGCTTCCCTTTTAAACCAGCCCGTTGATGCCGATAAGTGCCACGTGTTCTGCGTGTGCTGTGTAGTAACCATCAAACAATATGTGGCTACCACAGGACCATGGTCACCACCAGGGCCAGTGAGTTTCATGATGACAAAAAGCAGGACCAGGACGATAGCGATTATCAAAAAAACTATTACCCAGCGAGGTGTGCTGGGCGGCGATTTGCGGTCAACCATGTGCTTTAACCGTAGTCAGTGGGTTCCTAACTTCATGTGAACACCCTCTGCCATTTCTCGATTATCTGTAACTTTTCATAATGTTGCTTTTGTTTTTCACTTTCTTTCCTATCAGTTATGTTAATAAAAACTACAAAAACCCCGTCTATACTAGGATATACCTTTTACTTCGAACCACCTTTTGGAGTATTCTCACATTGTTTCAAATACTTTTTCTCTTTGTTCATCATATGCCTTATGGAAAATTTCATATAAATATGTATCTCTAAAATTAGGTGAAGTACTCCAAACACATACACCAATAAGTTCTTCTTTTGTTTTTAGAATAAATGGTTCTGATTCGATACATATTGCGCTGTTGCCTTATTAATAAATTTAAATTCCCTATCATAAAATAACATGGTTCAGAGATGTTGTCTAATAAATGCATAATGTCTATTCTTGTCATTTACTTTTAGCACTTCCTTTTGAAATTGCACGTCCGTGTCCCGCACAACTTAATGCTTTGTTTCCGAAGCTAACTTTTCAATCATTCCTTACTCTCGGCCCCTTTTACATACATGCCTTCTTTTATCTGCCTTAATTACAAAACTTTGAAAAATCACTCTTCATTACGGGTTCTATTCTTTAATTCTCCGATAATATAAACCATTTGCATTTTTATTTCTGAAACTTTTTCAAACTCTGAGACATTTCTTGCACATTTCAGTTCTTCAATTAAATAGTGGTATTGGTCTTTTAATTCTTCGCTAGTTTGGTCAGATAACTGCCTCATTTTTTTCTCCTTCCATAATAGTGAAATGATCCAATACATTAAATGTTAACGTTCCGCATCCACCCAACCATTTCTAATTGCTTTTACCATGGCCTCTGTACGATCTTTAGCCTCTATTTTTATTAATATTCTCGATATTGAAGTACTTATTGTAGCAGGGGCAAAATGTAACTCTTCTGCAATTTTTTTATTATTAAGACCATCTAGAATTAGCTGTAGTATATTTTGTTCCTTGTCTGATAATAACCTAGCAACTTTTTTATTATTTAAGACAAGTCTTTCTATATTATTCTTTTTGTTATTTATTCGTTCCATCTCTGAAACAACTACTCTATGAAAATCAGGCTCTATAAACAACCCTTTATCTATTATTGACTCTAATACAATATGAGGATTTCTTTTAATAAATGACAGGGAGGTAATACCACTTACTGGAAGAGACAAGTAAGGCAAAATATCATCACTTAACTTATCTTTGTTCACTAGAAGAAAGTAGGATTCATTATATTTTGAAGACTTTAATGTATTTTCTAATTCTTGGATGGTACTCTTACAATATCCATCAATGATATAAAAAATCCATTCAGTGTAAGGACGGATATTTAAATATTCCTTTTTATTGTACAATTCATATAAATGTTCTGATATTACATTCCTATCCTGCCTTGACAATATATTTTTATGATCAACATATAATGTCTCAAACTTTGTAGGTTGGACCACATTTGTATTCATTTCCTTCTTTAGCCCCTTC
>NZ_JBIMEV010000107.1:0-4941 GCF_051262595.1 Salipaludibacillus sp. CF4.18 | reverse complement strand
TTCTCTTGCCAAATACAAGAGAGTTACAATCCACTAGTGAATTGGGAGAGCCTGAAGCAATACAGAGTCGATCTCGTTAAAATCAATAAAGACGCGGAGGAGTTTTGTCGATACTTATTTATAGTGTTGATGATTTGAAGAAGCATTTATAGATGGGGTCAAGCACCGTATTTTATACAAAACTGCCATGCGTGAAGTGCTCTTCTTCACGCATGGCAGTTTTGCTATTTTTTCTTTTACTGCTCTGATAACATCATAAAAAACCAGCCACTATCCCTACTACCCAAGCCGTGAAAATGAAGCAGAGAACCGTCCCCTGCCTCGTCACACCACCAGAACTTAGGGTTGATATTTCTTCAGTATTTCTTCAATATTCTCTGATACTGCCGCGTTTCCACCGAGCAGGTAGAACCCTTCAAATTGTGACACATCAACTGATGACGGCAGTCTTGAGTCCAACGTTAAGAGAATCGGCATCTGGTTTCGTGATGCATAATGTCCGCCGCTCAAGGCATCGGGGAAGGTCATACCATTTGCCAACATCACCTTTTTAGTGTCCGGATAATACTTTTCCTGAATTTTTACCGCTGTTTCAAATCTATTACTTCCCGCTAGTCGTTCCACAGTCATACCGTTTTCTTTCATCCACGTTTCGGCTTCTTCATTTACTGCAACCCGACCACCGATAATCGTCACAGTAGACACGTTCTTATTTTCAAAATATGTCTCCAACGAAGAGCTGAGTCCATTCGAAGACTGATTGAGTAAAATCGGTGTTTCTGTTGTGGTAGCATACGGTACAATACTCAAAGCATCGGCAAACTCGTTCCCACTCACAAGAAACACATGCTCAGGTTGTTCATTCACAATGTTTGCTACATTAATGGTGGTTTCCACTCTGTTTTTTCCCTGGATTCGCGATACATCAAAGTAGGTATCCAAACGACTTTCCACACTTTCAGGTACCGCAACGAAACCGCCTATGATAAGCACTTCACCACCTGGCTTTAATAGTCTCTGCGCTTCATTAATCACGTTATCCATGATGCGGTCAGCAGGGTGTACAAGTAGTGCAGTTCCATTTAAACGTTTGTTTAACACACCACCAGCTAACGCATCAGGATAATTTGTACCAGAGGCTAGGATAACATAATCTAGCGAATTATCTTCAATCGAAGCCGTTAATGCAAGATTCGTCCCATACCTGTCAGTCCCACTTAGACGGTCCACTTGAGTATCCTTACTAACATTATTTAGTTCTTCCAGCTTTTCTTCCAATGAAACTAGCTTTGACAGATTCTCTATATCTGATTCATCTACACCCAGGTCCAATGCCTCTTCCACTTTCTTTCGCGCCGCTTCCACATCAGACTGGTCGGCCAGAGTCAGGTTTTCTTTACTTGGCAGCGACTCGATAGCGGACACTGCTTTGGCTATCGCCTGAGCCTTGTCTTCTTCAAGCTGTTTTAGTGCTTCCAGCTTTTCTTCCAATGTAACTAGCTTTGACAGATTCTCTATATCTGACTCGCTCGCACCTAATTCCAATGCCTCTTCCACTTTTGCTCGGGCTGCATCGACATCAGACTGGTCTGCCGGAGTAAGATTTTCTATATCTATTAATGAATCGATAAAGGAATAAGCTGTACTTATCGCTTCTTCTTTAGCTATTTCTTCAGCAGATTTTTCCGTTTGAACGGTTATCTTTAACGGTTCGGAAGATTTCCCTGATTTACCTTCTGCTATAACCATGAACTCATATGATGTGGAGGATTGAAGATTACTAAAATCATAGCTCATTTCTGTACCTTCTACCTGGCCGACTTTCACACCATCTTGATACAAATGGTAGAATGCTATTCCGTTTTCTTCCGTTGCTGCATCCCAAGATAAAGACACAATCGTATCATCTTTTCCTTCAACTGTAATTGTTTGGCCATCAGCCCAAACAGGAACACCCTCATGTATAACGTCAATTGTATTATTTATTTCGTGCCCAAATACGTCTAACGTTTTATAAGTGATTACATTAGATGAGATCTCCTCTAGATCAATAGTAAATGTTCCGTTTGTATTTACATTCACTTTTTCCCCATCGATATATAGGTCAATAACAGGAACTGTCGCTCCTTTTAACTCTATTTGCCCGTCTTTCACAACGAAACTTTCGTTATAAAATTCAACAGGAACCTCCCACCTCTGATTGGAAGTTCTCATGGAACCTATTTGATTCGAACCGCCCAACATTAGTACCGTACCATTATAGAGTGAAGAAGATCCCCAATTAATGGAACGCGCTTCAAGAGTACCTGTAATGGTTAAATCGCCATAATTGCGCATCGCACCAAATACATATACATCACCGTTTACAGTCACATCACCATTAATGGTTAGAATAGACTGCGGTCCAATAAATAGGTCACCATCAATAACTTCATTGTACCAAGTCTCATTTGAAGTAGTGAAATGGTAAGGCAGAGGTTCAAGAGATTCACCGGGTTCATTCGATTCTTTTTTTATAAATCCAATTTCATTAGCGTTCTCGAAGTCCCTTGGATAATACAGTGTTGAATTTCCTGCGTGATCTCTCCCACTAATATATCTTAATGTCCATTGTCCTTCCTCATCGGTTTCTTTTATCTTATATACTGCTTCCCACAATTCTGTCTCTGGATTGAAGCTTAACGGGATATATTCACTTCTATTTCTAGACGGCGAGTATAAATCTATAGTTGAGCTCCTTACACCTGAGTTGTCGTCCGTCACTTCCGCCTGAATCGTAACTTCATCGCCCACTCCAGCTTCCTGCGGTGACACCTTTACGCTTTGTACAACTGGGGGCTCACTATCACCTTCAGAGTTTATCACCTTAAACCCTATTTGTTCCGAATTCTCGAAGTCCCTTGGATAATACAGTGTTGAATTTCCTGCGTGATCTCTCCCACTAATATATCTTAATGTCCATTGTCCTTCCTCATCGGTTTCTTTTATCTTATATACTGCTTCCCACAATTCTGTCTCTGGATTGAAGCTTAACGGGATATATTCACTTCTATTTCTAGACGGCGAGTATAAATCTATAGTTGAGCTCCTTACACCTGAGTTGTCGTCCGTCACTTCCGCCTGAATCGTAACTTCATCGCCCACTCCAGCTTCCTGCGGTGACACCTTTACGCTTTGTACAACTGGGGGCTCACTATCACCTTCAGAGTTTATCACCTTAAACCCTATTTGTTCCGAATTCTCGAAGTCCCTTGGATAATACAGTGTTGAATTTCCTGCGTGATCTCTCCCACTAATATATCTTAATGTCCATTGTCCTTCCTCATCGGTTTCTTTTATCTTATATACTGCTTCCCACAATTCTGTCTCTGGATTGAAGCTTAATGGGATATATTCACTTCTATTTCTAGACGGCGAGTATAAATCTATAGTTGAGCTCCTTACACCTGAGTTATCATCCGTCACTTCCGCCTGAATCGTAACTTCATCGCCCACTCCAACTTCCTGCGGTGACACCACTACATTATGTACTATGGGAGGCTCACTATCACTTTGTGCTGCCACTGGTATAGAGGCAAAAACTCCGTTAAACACCAATAAAAAAATAAGCGCAGAAATAACCACTTT
Source organism: Salipaludibacillus sp. CF4.18 (assembly GCF_051262595.1). NCBI lineage: Bacteria > Bacillati > Bacillota > Bacilli > Caryophanales > Bacillaceae > Salipaludibacillus > Salipaludibacillus sp. CF4.18. The sequence continues at coordinate 1,314 of NZ_JBIMEV010000107.1, read as the reverse complement.
CGACTTTGATACAAAATAATGTTTCATATTTCTCCCCCTTACAAAACTCGATCATTTGTACTAATTGCATTCTCCCAGTAACAATTCCCGCTTCTCCCCTTATTTCAAATATAGTAAATTCAGAAAAGATATGTATCTATTTCTAATCATATAACACTCATCGTAAGAACACAGTCATAAACTGTCGAAGTTGATTCTTTCATAAGTGAGTGGGGGTCAGGCACCAGATGTTAAATCCAGATGCTTCTCTACCGTTAAACACCAGAATGATAATAGCTATTACACTTCCTCGATTTAGCCAAACTAATTAGATTCAAAATATGTCCTCTATAATTTCCCATACTATGTAAACACTTCATAATTATATCAAATTTATCTGTGAGTAAGATATGTATTTATATCCATATTTGTATGTATCTATGCTGAAATATCCTGATCGGAATAAACTCCAAGCACTTAAAACTATTACTCTTTATGAATGGGCTGATTTGATAATTTGCTCAAATAGTAATTGTAATTTCTTTTCCCGTTCAAAAGTTACTATAATGAGTATTGCTGGACATCCATTCTCCTCACAAACAGCTGATGAAAATTCACACACGGATACATTCCAAGACTCTCGAGTCTTGGAATGCCTTGTCAAAACTCCGATCGTTCTTACTTATAATGAAAATTACAGGTTTCAAATGAAACGGTATGATTATCCGGATAATTCTCACAAATACAAACCTGACCATGCGTGAAGCGCACTTCTTCACGCATGGCCAGGTTGCTTCGTATTCCTCTAATGTACCGATAACCTCTTAAAAATCACCGTCTATCAATCTTTACCCCAGCCATGCAAATGATGCACGGAACCGTCCCTATGCTTCCCAGCCACCAGCACTAATCCGCTTCAGAAGGTATTACCAGAACAAAATCATCCGGTCCCATGTTGATGATGTTATCGGGGAGTGTCAATTGAAGGGTGAAACTTCCGTCTTCCGCTCTTTCCAAAATGCTGGAATAAACGGATTCCCTTTGTCCCAATACAAGTAATCCTATATCCTGCCACAACACTTCCACGGCTTTACAGTACGACCAATATCCCCTTAGAAACTTCAGCCTGTATTCCTCATCCGCTTCCCCTTTGATTAACTCGTCCACCTTGCCAATCTCTATCGGCCAATAGACCAGTTGCAACACGACATCCTCCATCTGAAACTTCACTGTCACATTATTCTCATTTCTAAAACTTTGTTCTACTTCAATCATTATGTTTATGGCACATTAGAAATGTAGAAGATGGCACTCCATTCATGTAGGCCCCCCGCG
>NZ_JBIMEV010000106.1:0-5165 GCF_051262595.1 Salipaludibacillus sp. CF4.18 | reverse complement strand
TAAAATATCCCACTTTGCTTGGCTTTTTGTTTAGTTTTCAAAGGTCAATGTGTTGATCGTTGTTTTCGAGTCAACTTTTATATTATATCAATATATCAATTGAATGTCAACAACTATTTATTTAACTCGTTTCGCTCGTTATCCGAAGTAAGATATTAACTATACCAGAATAATACCATCTTTGCAAGATGTTTTTTTAATAATGGTATGAACCGTTTTAAAAAAACCATTTCTTAACGACGGACTAATATCATAACACAGCATATTCTAATAGTCTACTATTATTTATCCTCTGCTGATAAACTACTAATGTTAACTCCTTCTTAAGTAAGTACCTATAAGACATCAATCTTTCATCTATGCCATTTAATCTTATAAGCTATAGAAGAAACTAGCTTAGTTTTCTATGACGAGCTTAATCCCTCTCTTTTCCGGGACGCTGCATAAATTAGTTTCCTGCGAAAGTAACTCAGACGAAGTATATCAAAAACTTCTCCTTTTTAGTGATAAGAAGAAAGAGGCACGGATATAAAAAATTAACAGCGCTGTAAGTAGCTAGATTAGGATGAATAACCCGAATAGTCTAATTGCTTTCTTGTGTTTTTTCATAGACTTTAAACTTAACCATCGCTACAACGCCTAAAATTGGTCCAATGCTTAACACAACAAATGCCCATTCCCACCCTGTCCACATTTGAATCCACGGAATAAGATTAATCGTAATAATTGTAATTAAGAATCCAATACACATTTGAAAGGTTAAAGCTGTTCCTAGATATTCAACCTCTGCAAACTCGGAAACTGCTACAGAAAACTGGGCAGAGTCAGCTATTACGAAAAATCCCCATATAAGGGCTAAAGTAATCGTTAACCATATATTGCTCCCAAAAGTGAATCCTATTAATAGCGCGCAAACCGAACTCACGGACAATGAGATGATCGTTAAATTAGACCGACCAATTTTATCAGCTAAAATCCCTCCTATAATAGAACCAAGCCCCCCAGCAATACCAATGGCTAGAAAAGAGACGAACACACTCAATCCAAGATCCAAAGAGGAAGAATAAGTTAAAAAGCTGGCTGTTAAAAATGCAGGAAGCCAAGTCCACATTGCATAGAGCTCCCACATGTGTCCAAAGTATCCGTAATTGGCTAACATGACTGGTTTGTTTTTCAGGACTCGTTTCATGGTCCTCATGGAAAAATGCGTTTTTTTCGAGGGCGCTGGTGCATCCACTAATACCACGCCTACAATAAAGGCTGAAATCATTGCTAAGGTTGAACTAATGAACAATACTAGAAACGCTTCTTCAACTACCACGATCAAAGATATTAAATGTGGTAATGAAGATCCAAGTGTTAACGCAGCAATTAATATACCTGTTGCCAAGCCGCGTTGCTTTGGAAACCATTGTGCGATCAGCTTCACTGCCGGCGGATATACACCTGCCAGAGTGAGTCCAGTAAGAACACGGATAAGTATACCTAAACTTGCGATATTCACAAAAATTAATAATATATTTAAAATTGCCCCGGTAAATGCAGAAATCGCAAATAGTTTTCTAGTGTTAATTCGATCAGGCAGTCCAAAATAAGCACTAATCAATGCACCAATGACAAATCCAAGAGGAACTGATGCTGAAAGCCATGCTTCGGTTGTTGGGGTCAGACCCCAGACTAGTTTAAGATTCGGTCCTATAACTGACGCGCTAAACCACAGACTTAAGGAAAAAAGCACAGCCGTTCCTATCAATCCTAAAGCTGTCCATTGATTTTGTTTCACATTCTTCACTCTCCCAGGGATTTTTCTTACCTACCCTTTTATTAAAATAATATTTTCAACTACTTGTACAAGACAGCTTTTATATTAACATTAATGTTTTTCTTATAATACCCTCTAGTACGAGCTAGAGGAAATTCGCCGCAACATTAGACCTTTTCCTGAATTATTATGTTCATCCAGGAAAAAATTAACGCACATCTATTGTAATCATCTGGTCAAACTAGAAATAGGCGGTGAATTTTCATGGGAAATAACATCAACAATCAACAACCTACGTTTGACCTGAACATACAGCAAGTAGTCGAAGGAATGACATTCACAAAAAACTTACGATCCGCTACGTCCGAGGAATGGTACGTGTTTTTTAAAGAATTAAGCGAACCAACAACAGGCGGCGTGGCAGCTACGGCCATTATTCACTATGAATTACAAGGCAACCGAGATGTATTTATGAAAACAACCGTTGTCGTCCAAGATCCTGTTTTACACAAATATGAATCTCACCCCTTATTATTTGCGATCATAGATGAAATTATTAATCGTTTAATCGGTTACGCAAATACATTATTGACTGTATACGCTGGAGAAAATAGTTACAACGCTGAATATATACGATAATCAAAGGAGAGGAAACATATGAGCACTGATAAATCATTTCTCAGAAAAAAACCTACACTAACTAATGCACCTAAAAAAGAAAAAATCACCCTTTCTTCCGATGCTCGTCAAATTCCTGGCGACTCGGTCGATGAATACACAGAACTTCGCGAAGTGAACCTTGGTTTAGCCGAAAAAGAACTTAGACAGCAAAATGAAAATAATTCGCTTGAATAATACAGATCAGTAAATCTTCACACCAACTCTGGAAGTAGCCTTAGGTGGCTGCTTCTTTGTTTTCAAAAAACAGAAGAAAAAAGTGATTTCCACATGTCCCTCTCTTCTGTACACTATTAACAACATCTATCTCAGGGATTGTTCAAAATGTATGTAAGTAAATATAACAATCATCAACATTTTACTAAGCCGTTGCTATAGGATGTTACTTATGATTTAAATATCGCACTATACTTACATTGAAATTACGGTTAGGAGATGGATAAGTTGTATAAAGATACGATACAAACATTGAATAGTATGGCCCTGGCTAAAGTGAAGCTGTTAAATACAAGTTTAGGAAGATATTTAGTGTCAGCCTGTTTATCAGGCGCCTATATTGGACTGGCAGTTGTGTTAAGCGTTTCGATTGGCAGTTCATTTGCAGAGATATCATCTCCAGTAGCATCACTCCTCTTTGCTTTATCGTTTGGAGTTGCTTTAGTATTAATCCTGTTTGCAGGATCGGAACTTTTCACCGGCAATAATATGTTTTTCTCCGTAAGTACGTTGTCTGGAGTAACCACACCTAAACAGATGCTTCAAAATTGGGGATGGTGTTACTTAGGTAATTTCTTGGGAGCAACGCTATTCTGCGTCCTTATTTTATACTCAGGTATTTTCTCAGGTATTACGGGCGATCATTTTTTAATGAAGATCGCGTCAACTAAAATGAGTTTGAGCACAACAGAATTATTCGTTCGCGGAATCTTATGTAACTGGCTCGTGTGTCTAGCTATTTGGTGCTCATTGAGAACGAAAAATGATGCAGCAAAAATGATGATGATTCTTTGGATCCTAACTACTTTTATCGTTTCAGGCTATGAGCATAGTATTGCAAATATGGCTATCCTAGGTCTAGCTCTTATTCATCCAAGTCCTGAAACAGTTACGATCGTCGGTTATTTTAGCAATCTAGTCCCTGTCACACTGGGAAACATTGTTGGCGGAGCCTTTTTCGTGGGATGTTTATATTGGATAATTAGCCCCTACCGACTAAAGAACGAAAAACCTGAACAACAATCACTTACCAGGAAATCAGCTTCCTAAATCCGAAGCAGGGTCCGAAGCAGGGGACGGTTCTTTGCTTCATTACTTCTGAATGGAATACCCACATTGTCAGCTTTCACCACCATCAATTTAAGTGCCAAGGGCTAGTTTCTCTTGACAAGCGTGTCATAAACAGAGCTATTACATTCTTATTAACAAAGACTCTTTCCCATAAGAAAGAGTCTTTGTTAATTCTGTAAACAACCATTTACGTTTTATTCTGCTAAGTGGCCTGTTTTTCCACCAAAAAATAAAAGTGGTTTTAAATGTTCATTACGTGATGCACTCTGCACACGGCCAGTTACAATATAATGGTCCCCACCTTCGAGTACCTCTTCTACTGTACATTCAAGCGTAGCAAGATTATCATTTAGAATTGGTACTCCGTCTTTGGAAAAAGTGTACGAAGCTCCCTCATATTTGTCCTCTGCTCGTTTAGCAAATCTCCAACATTCATCCTCTTGTCCTTTTTGAAGAATATTTACTGCGAAAGGACTTTGTTTGTTAAAAGCAGCCATACTACTCGCTTTCTTATCAATACAAACCAATATCAAAGGTGGATCTAATGATAGCGATGAAAAAGCATTTGCAGTTAATCCTATTAGTTTATCGTCTACTTTTCCTGTAATGACAGTAACACCTGTAGAAAAGTATCCTAAAGCATTTCTAAATTCTCGTGGGTCCATAGTCATTTCCTCCTCTAAGCTTTGGTTTTTCATTTACTTTATGCATTGGAACACAAAATAATTAAACCTTTTTCATTACTATACCAGTATAAATGCTATTTTGATTTTGTACAAAGAAGAAGATTTGGGGGCAGTTCTCTGTACTTCGGTACGAATTATAAATTATACATTGTAATATGGGTTAATTCTATATTTTAATGGGATATATCAACACTTTAAAAGTTTTATTTGTAAAACAAGGGGACTGTTCTGTGCTTCATTTTTAACATAGAATGTAAAGCCTGTGATTTACATGGATCGCGCGTATCATGTCTATCAAGAAATTACTTTCAAGAACCGTATAGTACGTGCACTCCGTTACCAAGAAAGCTTTTAAGGTAACTATTTTAGCTATAGTAATGTTAAAATGAAAAACCGGTATTGAGTGTCACTAAATTACGTGGTTGACTACGCTCAGGCTGAAACATTCGCACCCACTGACGGAAAACGTCAAGCATATCTACTATCTTCACTTCTTCGTCGCTTTGAATGTCATTAAATAGTAGAAGCACCTTTCAAATTACCTTATTCTCTCTCATGCCTCTTGTTTCTTCCCGCGACGTTTGTAGGTGCTACCGCCGTAGCATCTACCTCAAAAAGAGCTTTTCAATCTCGCTTATTCTTGCTCATGCTCTTGGTTTCTACCTGCGACGTTTGTAGGTGCTACCACCGTAGCACCTACCTCGAAAAGCACTTTTCAAACTCACTTATTCTCGCTCATACTCCTGTTTTCT
>NZ_JBIMEV010000105.1:0-5355 GCF_051262595.1 Salipaludibacillus sp. CF4.18 | reverse complement strand
TGATTGTTCTTTTTAAAGACATCCATACCATCCCTTTCGAAAATCTGATTACACTAAAAAAGACCTTTCCATATAGATAGTAAAGGTCTCGCGAACAACCTAAGTTCCCAACAAAGCAGAGGGTAAAGCTGTCCAAATACTCCTCCTAAAAAAAGGATCAAAGTATTTTCTTATTTTATTTAGTATATTTTTAATTATGACGGGAGTCAAATTTTAACTGATTTTTTCACTTAAAGTATTGATGAGAGGTTTGTTGAACCAGGTGTTGGAATACTTGGTGTAAGAATAAAATAGTAGGGGTGATTTTATGAAGAAAATTCAGCTAATAATAATTTTATTTAGTATGTTATTTGTTTTGGTAGCTTGTACAACAGATGAAACTACTATAGAAGAAATAGAATTACCTGAAGATATACCTGAGTTTGTACAAAAAAATGATTTTGAAGCTATAAATTGGGAAGAAAAAGCAGTTAAATTTGGTAATAGAGGTATCATTGGGAATGAAAATAAGTCAGGCGTCATTGGTGCTGATATGCCTAGTTTAAGCAATCAAAAGTGGATGTGGCATCTATGGGGAATGGATAATCTTGAGAACATAGAATTAACGGTGGTTGGTTTTCATAAAGAAACAGGAACTGTCCACCAAATTCTAATTGATGGATGGACAAAAACTCTTAGTGGACCAAATAACGGTGCAGATGCACATACACCATCAACAGTAAAAATACCAGAGTCGGGAGTGTGGGCTGTATTACTTTATACCGATGGTGAATTATTTGATACATTAATATATGAAATAAATGAATAGTATTCAAGAGATTGCTTGTTCAACTATAGGAGTGCTTTACTTGAATAAAAGAATATCTCTGAAATATTTTAAATAAGTTTTGGGGTGTTTAACACCAATGAAAACAGTATTTATTGTATTTATAGTATTTTTCTTGTTTTCACAAATATAAATTATGAGCCATTAAAATTTTTTGGGAGATATTTATACATCTATTAGTCAATCAGCATTTTCTATTATTATAGGATTCGTTCATGTTTGCTTTTTTATTTTTTGGGATTGCTAGAAGTATCTGATGTCTTTTAAAGCAAGAAGTCAGAATAGTATATTTTTAATCCCACTCCGAAAATAAATCTAACTATCAATAAGGAATAAAATGATAACAGGAAGAGATGAGGTGATTTTATATTAGATAAACTGAGAAAAATGAATATGAAAACTGCGGTAATTATGGGGATTATTTTTTACTCTTTGACGATCTTAATTCATGTTCTAATAATTAGCGGCATTATTCCATTCACATGGGTTAACGGTGGACGGTCTGAATCCTTCGCTACTCAGTTTCCAATATCTATAATCAATACCATTATTTCTATTGTTGGAGGAGTTTTTACGCTAATTGTTGGCAGAAATATAGTATATAATTACAAAAGAAAAAGAGGGATAACCGTTATATGTTGGTTTTTTGTTGTACTTTGGTCTATTGGGCTTATACAACAATTTTTTGGAACACCTTTTGAAAAAGTGGTTTGTTCCTTAATATTGTTCCTTGGAGTCATCTCGAATTTACGTATGGCGATTGAAAAGAGATAGCAGTAACATTAACAAGTTTTTGACATGATGCACTTAAACTAACGTGGCAAGAGGAATTGTTACGATTGTTTTTTTTATTGTGCTATGGGCCAGGAGAATTAAAGAAGTTATTGAAGAATGATCCATCGTTTTATTTATTCGAAGATATTAATGAATATAAGAATTGGAGGAGAGGAAAGCAATTGTGTACACAAAGTACGGTCCCCCCGACGTCCTTCAACTGAAAGAGGTAGAAAAGCCGACTCTCCGGGAAAATGAAATAATGGTAAAAGTAAAAGCGACAACCGTAACTGTAGCAGATATTCGGGTACGGAGTTTTACAGATCCTCTCTCTTTTTGACTGCGTGCTCGAATAACACTCGGTTTTAGACAACCCAAAAAAACTACATTGGGGTGGAGTTAGCATCCTACCGCACTTTCGCTTGCTGGCCTCCTCATGCAAGTAACGGGTGTTTCCATTACTCGGATGAGGAGGTTTTTTCTTCTCCCACAATCATTTTACTCATACTCTTTTTAGTTATTTTATTTAAAAATGGATAAATAAGCGAGATAATATACTTATTTCGCAGATTTTGATTACTTGCTTGCTATTAAATACTTACACACACCGCTGTTCTCACTTAAACCCCCAATTTTTTGTGATCCTTCCATGTTGGAATTCCTTTCTTTAATAAAATATTTTTAGCCGTTGGTGAACTACTGAATAATGATAAATTTCTGAGTGTTTAATAAACCGCTTTTATTTCTCTAAAAATATATGACAGCTTACTGGAATCGGGGGAGGAATGATCATAAATAATCAAATTCTCAAGGGATTTAGCCATCCGGAAATGGGACATGTTTTAGTTCGTAAGCATGAAAATGACCCATTTGCAGGTGCTTGTCCCTTTCATAAGGATTGCTTGGAAGGAATAGCGTCTGGTAAAGCTATTGAAGAACGAATTAACAAAAAAGGTAACGAACTTTCTGTAAGTGAGCCATTCTGGGAGATTGAAGGCAATTATATGGCTCAAGCACTTATGACATATACATTAACACTTAGACCAGATAAAATTATCCTTGGTGGTGGTGAGATGGCGCAGGGACATTTACTTCATTCAATTAGAAGTCAATTTGAAAAGCTGTTAAATGGATATATTTTAACACCACAACTTACAAGTTATATAGTTTCACCAGGTTTAAAAGATGATGCTGGTATTGTCGGTGCGTTATTATTAGCAGAAAAAGTAAAATAAATTGTATAAGGTAGTTGAATAATAAAAAGGGGGCTTTGTATGAAAAAATTACTCAACCCTTTTTGCTCTTCCAATACTCAATAGATTCCTAAAGCATAAGTTCATTAACTACTTCTTTAATTTGAAAGTGCCTCCGAAATGTGATAATAAAAGAGACTGGCGGTGTTTATTATGTTTAATAGGTAAAATGACAGTGAATCGGTCAACATATGGATAGATAACGAAAGAAGAATTTTAAGAAACTTAAAAGTATTTTCTAGCTTTAGTATTGAAAGTGGATAGAAGATTTTTGGTAGTATCAAGGAGTCTCTCAGTACTAGGAAAGGGGGACAGGTTCTGGTATGGATCTCACCTGGTTATACTTTCAACTTTTCGATGGGTTCGGAGTAACCGTATATGAAGGAATGGGAAAAGATAGTGTCCGGTATAATCTTCAGATTTTGACTAAAAGAAATATGGGAGAAAATGTAACGAACATGATTGAAGAAAATGAGCCGAATGCCTTTATCATTTCTTATGAGCTACGTAAGTTTAAGGGAGGATATCTTTTAAAAGCTATGAAAAAAAAGAAAAGAAAATCATAAACTGTCTTTTACCTTGAAATGGAGCTTACAAACATAATATGAAGACGATTCCTCTAATTGAAGAATCGCCCTCTTATGAAAATTAGAATAGAGAAATTCCTTTTCCATGAAACTCATTAATGGGGCTAACTCTCTATCTTTCTGTGAATTGTTTAAGTCGGAATGTACGATCTTTTCATATTCTTTTTGGTACACATGTAACAATTGGCATCTATATACAAGCATCAGATCATTCTACGTTCTAATTTCAAACAAAGAGAGCCTGTTTTGAGTCGATTACAATCAAAAGCAGGCTCTCCATCTAACGCCCTTTTATCCAGCCGAACTTTTTTAATATCTACCATTTATTCATACCAACAATGATAAGTTTATCCGATTGGATAGGGAGCGTTGGTACCAGTGCTACCCTTTACCTCTTAGTAAGAGAACTTCATCATTTTGATAAATGGCTGTGAAGTAGGGGAATCTTTAATCGGTGTATCTCTTCGGCAACCAGTTCAGCAATTTGCTTCGCACCATTTTCTTGAAAATGTGTATTGTCACTTACACCCTCTGGATAATTAGGGTGTTCGCCTTCGGCAAACCACATGAAGAGATCTTTACTTCCTTCTGGTCCAAGTTGATTGTACAAGTCGATACTTCTTTCAGACATGTCGATAACCGGCACTTGTTCTTCTTCTCCAAGCTGCTTCATCGCTTCTGGATACTCTCCGTGTGACCGCATTGCTTGTCCATCTTCTGTAAACCTTCTTCTTTCTACCGGCGTTAATAAAACCGGTATAGTCCCTTTTTCACGAGCTCCATCAATATACTGTTTCAAATAGCTTTTATAAGTTGAGAAGGGTTCTGTATAACGAGCAGGGTCATTTGACTTTGAATCATTATGTCCAAACTGAATGAATAAGTAATCTTTCTTTTCAATTTCAGCAAGTATATTGTCTAGCCGGCCTTCATCAATAAAGCTTTTGGAACTTCTCCCTGAGGTGGCTTGGTTTTGGACTACAATTTTTTTATCAAACATTGGGTCAAGTACTTGGGCCCACCCTGTACGAGGAGCTCGGTCTTTCCCATAATAAGATGCAGTTGAATCACCCGCTATATAAATGGATACATTATTTTCATGGCTTTCTTCTGTCCCGGAGGATGAATTTGCCATAGCCGTTTGAGTCCCCCATCCTAAACTGATAAAAATCAATGCAGCAAATAGTAACATGCCTTTCTTGCGAATTTTTCTCATTGTCTCACTCCTTTTATAAGTTATAACTCTTCTTAACTTTATTTCTTGTTTTCCTCTCACCATTCCACCTCTTTCCTATTAGTAGTAAAGGACTGGATTCACACCTTATCCCTCTTAAACAAATTATAACAACATTGTTATTACATATTTTGCTCAAATCATTCATGTATCTTACATTTATCGAGAGGTTGAGTCGTTAGCGAAAAAAAGCGTTTTGATTTAGTACGCAAAATAATAGTAGGAAGTTATTCTCGCGTTTTTGGTGTAAATCATAGAGCGAGTTTTTTCTGCTATAAATCCACTACTACAGAGCTGTATTCGTAAACACGTAAACGTTGTTTCTGGGATAGGAGAGTTTAGTAGCGAAAGGGGGCTGTGACTTCAGGGGGAACAGCAACGGCTGATGAATCAGTAGGGTGGTTTTAAGGTCACCGATAAAGTCTGAAAACAACCTGGTAATGGATTCGCACTTCGCAATCCTATTAGGATAAATACGCCACTAATAGGCTTTTAAAAGATGCGGTGGCTTCGCTCATTACATCAGACAGGCCCTGAAAAAGTTGGTTTTTACTATTTCAGGGCCTTTGGTGGTTGCCTGAGGAGACTTAAGATTTGCACGTGGAAAGTGCGAATTCCAGTTACCATGTTAAGAATCAGCAGATTTTTTCCTTTGAAAAGGATTTAAAACTACCTCACCGG
>NZ_JBIMEV010000104.1:0-5426 GCF_051262595.1 Salipaludibacillus sp. CF4.18 | reverse complement strand
ACATCTTCGGAAGTAATGAAAGGGGTAGTGGCTACGGCTAAGTGCCTTAATAGATCTTTTATACGCCATTTTTAAAACTTAGCAATTCATTATCTAATTCTTCTCTACATTCGCGCAGTTTTTGATTTACTTTTTCTTGAGTTTTATCAGCGTGTAGATCAATAAGACCTAGGAAATTTTCGAAGTTTCCATTTATTATATTGTCGTAGAATAATTTTAAAATTTCAGTTTGATATCCTCTAAATCCATCTAATTTTTCTTCTAAATTTGTTGTATACATACTTTCGGATTTAATTATCGCTGAATGGATTCTAATTTTTTGTCTCAATTCTGTTTCTTCCTCAAGAATTCTATGTACTTTATTATTTTGATTATAGATTGCTTTAGTATTATGTTCTTTGTCTTTGGAAAGATATTCTTTGCCTTCCAAAAATAAATTAGAAGAATCGTTATGGCGTTGAGTCAACCGATCTAGTTTTTCTTTTTCAGCAACATATTTTCTTAGTACGTTAAATCGAACAGAATTAAACCCCTCTATTTCTATAAGTTTTTGAGCAACTATATCAATTTTCTCAAGTTGCATCTTTCTAACAATTAGCTCACGTTCTTTTTTATCATTTAGTTCAGCTTGTTTATTTATAGAAAACATTTGCATCTGTCTTTGCTGATCCATATTATCTTTATTCATTAATATTTGAAGTTGCATTTGTCGGTTTGTGATTACAAACACAATAGCAGCCCCTATAATAGCACCTAAGTACGCCCCCCAGTAATTTAACCAACCTTCTGTACTTCCTAATGCAAATGAAAACATACTCAATCGCATTAAACCTACCATCAAAAGTGGTAATCCAATTAATAACAATGATATATATGCAATATTTTTTTTACTAATATTCAGTCCTCTAATATTCATCTCTTCCCCCATCTGTTACTTTTTAAATATATACATGATTTTACCATATTAATTTAAAAGTAACAGATGGCTACATCGTATATTTAGAACTTTCAATTTAATAGAATAAACGTATCAATAGAGTAAACCCCATTGATACAAAAAAGAGTCAATGATATAAATGACTGTCACTTTGACCGATAAATTTCGCTTATTTTAAGTGTTATTTTGCACATTCAACTTTAAAAACCCAGCTACCTTCACAAGAGAAGATTAGCTAGGTTTCTTAATTATTTTAGAACTATTCTGATCCATTTAGTAAAAAAGTGACTGCTCGTTGTTCAGCAATAGCGCCTGATTGTTGAAGATCATTTTTCTAATGAATAGTATCCTTGTACTGCGCAACAAATGACTCTGACATTTTTTCGTCTTTCCTATTCAACATAAGCACCCTTTAGTTAAATATCAACATTTATTTAAAAATAAAAAAAGGGCAAAACTGCCCTTTTTTTACCTATCCCTGTCCTAATCCTTCTGCTTTTAGCGATTCGATATTTACACCATTGTTTTTGCAACAATCCACTAGTTCCCCATCGATTGCAACGGCTGGAACCGCTTGTACACCGTATTCTTTTGCTTTATCAACGCACTCATTTGTTGCACAACCTTTATTTAAATCGTAAATCACAACTTCGCAATTATCACAAGCAAGGTCTTTTACTTGTTTTACAACGTCATCACATAAATAACAACCTGATGTAAATACCTCTACTAATCGTTTAGCCATTTTCATTCACTCCTTCAAAATTTTTAATAATAGGACAATCTTTTTTTGAAACCCCAGAACGAGGACATTTTCCCGCTAAATCCTCAAGTAATACTTTCATTTGGTACAAGCTTTCGATTTTTTCTTCAATTTCTTTGATTTTGCTTGTTGCAAAATCATGTACTTCCTCTGAACGAAAGTGTTCATCATTTGAAGCATTTAACAGATTTTTTATTTCTTCTAATGTAAATCCTAAGTTCTGTGTCCTTTTGATAAAAAGAATGTCTTTTACAACACCTTCAGGAAACTTTCTATATCCTGATTTATTACGAGGAGGTTCAGGAATTAACCCACGCCTTTCATAATAGCGAATGGTTTCAATATTGACCTCACAGGCTTTAGCCAGTTGGCTTATTGTTAATCCTTCCCTGACTTTTCCCTCCTCAGTTATTAGTATGTACCCCGTACCATAGTACAGGGTCAATGGTAATTTAATGTATTTTTTAATTAAACAATCCTGCTCAATAGTTGAAGAAGCAACAGCTCTGTTCTGCTATCGCACCCCGTTTATTGAATAAGGAAAACATGATCTTTACTGTATTTATTTCAAGATGCTTCAAATACTAATAAGAAGAACTAAATTGATGAAAAGGGTGGAATATTTATGGAACAAGAGGAAAAATGGAAAACCGCTGCAATCTCAATGGCAAGCGATATAAAGGTACAAACTTTTGGCGGAGCTGAAAAGATAACTCAAACTGCGGAAAATATGGAAAAAGTTCAAACGATTATTAATGATTGGAATGCTATGTCAAAGAAATCGGCAAATCTTACAATTGAACAATATGGTCCTCCGAATGAAGCGATTCCAAGTCGATTAATCTGGTACAGCAATGGACCGTGGAAACGGACTATTGTCTATCGTGATGAAATCCCACATGACTTTCCACAACCCCATACCGATGTTATCGAGCAAGTTATTAATTATAAGGTCCCCCAAAAGATGTTTAATGAGCTTGCGAAGTTTGATGGTAGTATAATCGTGGAAAAGACAAAGGGCGAGGTATCTTCTCGCTGTGATATGGAGGCTGCTAATTTCACTGCCATTAACGTAATGCACGATATTTGTACAGGAAAGTTAAATGCCGAAGAAGGGCGCGATCTTCTCTGTGAGGTTATGTCGGCTCATATGATGAATAAACCAGCACCTTATGCTGAGAAACTTCAGTTCGATGTGTCAAAAGAAGAAAAATATGATACAGACGTTGTGATGATTGCTGACGAAATGGTGGAACAAGCCGTAGAAAAAGTAAACGAAATAGTCGATGATAGTATGGGTAATGGTAGGTATCATTAAAAATATAGCAATTCTTTAAGAACTGTCCAAAACAGTTCTTTTTTTAGATATTCTTTCCAGGTCACTTAAGCAATACCCCTGTCCTAGCGGTATGTATGTTGGTATAAAAAAAGTGAGCAGGATGTCGTATAACAACATCCTACTCACAACTAGACAGTATCTATACCTTGGTCAAATATTGCCGTTTGTATATTTTGTTCTTTTTCCTTTGTTCCAGGATCACCAAGTGAAGAGCAATTTCTCCATAGTTCTTCCTTAGCCTGCTCCCAAGGGAGTTGAGGTGCAATTAATTCCATATATATTTTTACCTCTTCATCAGAAAGCTTTCGTCTTGTTTCAATATCTCGAACATCGCCGATGTTCCAAACACTAGTAGGTCATGCGGGATGAACGATTGAAAATCCATCATCTAGAAGGAAAATACCATATCCACGATTTTCTTTGATAACTTTCATAACAACCCTCCTCGTATTATTTATTTGTTTATATATATTCGTCAATCTAGTTTAAGTATCCTGCTCTTATATACAGTATTTAGTCACAAAACATTTTACAGACTAATTCATTTAAATTTTTAATTACCATATTTGGTTGCACACCTAGCTCGTCAAAATGTTTATTAAATCGATTAATCCAACAAACTTGATAACCGAATGTTTTAGCTCCCGAAGCATCCCATGAGTTTGAAGTTATAAATAACGTTTCTTTATTTACTCCTAACTTTGCTACTGCTAATTGATAAACTCCCATAAAAGGTTTGTAAATCTTTAGTTCATCCACACTAATAACATGAGAAAAAATATGGGAGAGGCTTGCATTTTCAACTATATTGTTTAGCATGTCAGGCGAACCATTGGAAAGAATTGCAAGGTTTCTATTTATCAATAAATTGGTTCCTCCGCTTTGTTTTTACACAAATTCAGCCATTAAAAGGTATTTATTTTTTATGATACTACTAAGCGTAATTTACTCTTATACATTAATTTTGTCAATGTATATTCTATAGCACTTTCTTCTTGTGTGAAACTCCTTCAAAGTTTCCAGGGAAGTGAAAGATTTCCACTATCGATACTGCATTACGGGAATAATTCTTCGTATAATGTCATCCAAGAAAAATGATGAAGAGAATGCAACGAATTCGCAGCTTACAGAAGTATTTCAAGTCATTATTTCACTATTTTTTTTATTGCATCACTCTGAACATCATCGACCTTTCCTTCACAAATGTTAATAAGATGGATGTTATCTTTGTCAATGGATTTAAATATTCCAGTTTCAAAATCAGTTTTTTGGTTAGGAAAGAAAATCCCTTCCATCACAGACTCAGACGAATTTTGATACGTTAAATAATACCCTTTTTCGTTTTGTGATAGGAAAGCATGAATTCCACTTTGGTACTCTGACTCTTCAACCATATTTTTACGATTTACTTCAATGATTGTCACATCTACATTCGTGAGTTTCTCTAATAATTCATTTACGACTGATCCGTGTATAAACATATCCCATTTACTTTGTATTGGCTGTCTAATCATGACATGATTACACTGATACTCTTCGGCTATTAAGGATATAATCGTACTTAATTTTCTTCCTTTTAACGGTTCTTCTATTCTTTTTACTCCGCATGTACGTTACCAATCTTTGATAATTTCCTCTTGAGAAGTACGTTCAAATGTTCTTTGATTATCGGTTTCATCATAGAAAGTTAATAAATAACAAGTACCACCATAAGCTTTAGCAAGTAATGTTCCCTTTTTAATTAGATTCTCTGCATTTTTATAATAGCGTACACACACTAATACATCCTTATTCATCATCATCCACACACCTTTATTTAGAAGATATTTTTGGGTTGTGATACCTATTATCACTAAGCTAAGGCGAAAGTGATCGACATAACTGTCTATTTTTCACGCCCCTTTAGTTCTGTTCTTAATGTTAATTCGGCAGCTATACTCCCGATTATAACTCGTATGTACACTTAATATTTTCCCCCATAATCCTTGACAATATGACTAATAAAACAAATCTGCAAAACGCCAATCACAACATCACCCGAAATTTTACAGTATTCATAATAGAAAAAGAAAATAGATTACATCTTACTACACTATCTCTAACAGTCGAAGGAGACATTCATTGTTTCGCTTTGATATTTTGGGATAGTAGTGGTAATCCCCTTTATAAAAGGGGGGATTTGAATTAATGTAGATCGCAGTAAGGTCAGGAAATTAACGATAGTATTCATAATTGTGTTATTCAATTATCTGTCCTTACACCAAAAAAAAAGGCGCAATTCTTCTTACAGAATAGCACCTGATTGTTAAAGGTCATTGCAAAGCCTTATTGAAAAAAACTACCCCCGTTCTTCAACAATCTGGCCCGTTTGTGGAGGATTGATCTTA
>NZ_JBIMEV010000103.1:0-5451 GCF_051262595.1 Salipaludibacillus sp. CF4.18 | reverse complement strand
TTATAGACCCCTTTATATGACAGGTAAATCCTCAGATATATCAAGAGGTTAATGCAGCTAGTTTACCTGATGACATTACCCAGTTTTAGAAGATATCCTTATTTTTCAAGATCTTTTAACATAGTTTCCTCTACTTGTTCTTGCTTTTGAATCACGGATAATGAACCATCTGTTTCCAATACAACGGCATGGATATCATCAAAAGATGCTTTCCCATTCGATCGCAACGCCTGTTTTATTTCATCTTCATTGATACGTTCTTTCTTCATTGCTTTGGAATTGAATTCATTATTGTAAAATAAAAGTCTAGGCTCACCTTTTATCATTTCATTAAATGCAGCAAAACGAACGGACATCCAGGTTATTATAAACTGAAAAAGGATTAGCATTCCTAGTCCAACGATACCCTCTACATAGGAAACATTTTCACTTAACAGAATAGTTGCAACTGTGGAACCGAGTGCAATAGTTATAATAAAATCAAACATATTCATTTTCGACAAGGTGCGTTTGCCAGATATTCTCAGCATTATTATAAGAACAGGATATGTGCAAACTGCAATGACAACGGTCCTGAAAACCCCTTCCCAATCATCAAAAAACACTTCTTTCACTCCTAACTTTTTTCTTATTTATTTCTCTCTCTTATAGATATTCACCAATGGATCATTTATAAAACGTTACATAGCCTCATTATTTATCGTGAGACTAGAAGAATATTAGTGTTTTGGCAAATTCACCTTTTATTAATAAACGAATAAACTAATACTACCCCCTTATATTTATATATCGCTCTTTCCCCCAGGAAAGGGCCTTTTTCCATATAATGGGGGGTCTGACCCCTTTTGAGAAACGTTGTTACTTCCTTAATTTTGCTTATTGGTTTGCATGGCTTTTTCTTTGAGTTCTATCGGTCTTGGACAAGGCATAGAAATACAGTACAACGAATCTTTGGACAAGGAAGGGAAGCCTATGAATCAAAAAGTCGCAAAGCTAAAACGAGAAATGGATGCGAAAAGAAAACAGCGTACCTATGATAGAACTCCCGAGAAAATAAAGCAGCGAGTTAGAAGTGACGGCAGACCTATTTATGATATAAAGCATGATGAGGAAAGAGAAGATACGGTATATTCTTTTGATCACGATAGCAAGGGACTTTATGAACCGAAACAAAAGCAAGAGCCTCTATTTAGGAAAGATACATTTTTTATGCAAATATTAGCTAGCATATGCCTCTTCTTAGGTGTGAGTATTTTATTTCATACGAATGCAACTTTTCTTGAAGTACCGAAACAATATATTCAGACGTCTTTCCAGGAAGAATTTGAATTCGATCAAGTTGCGATATGGTACGAAGAGATGTTTGGCAGACCAATTGCATTATTACCTACTCAAATGGAAACTGTAGCCCCAGGAGACATGGATTCTGAGGAGGAACAATTAGAGCAATTTGCATTACCAGCAACCGGAAAAATTCGAGAATCATTTGAAGAAAACGGCAGAGGAATTTATGTTGAAACTGAAATGGAAGAATCTGTGGAAGCTGTTAAGAGTGGATTAGTCCGGTTTATTGGGGAAGATGAAGAGGGTGAGTGGGGGAAAGTTGTTGTTGTTCGCCACTATGATGGAGGAGAATCTTGGTACGGAATGCTGGACGATATCCATGTTAACTTGTACGATCATGTTGATAGCGGTGAAGTACTTGCCAGTGTTTCTCCTAATGATGAAGAATCTGTCGGAGTCTACTACTTTGCCCTGAAAGAAGGCGATTCGTTTATAGACCCAATTGAAGTGATCACACTTGATTGATTTTATCCGAAAAATAACCATCCATCCTGTTCTTTGGGTCATCCTTGGGATTGGAGGAATGACAGGGCTTTTCAAAGAGATATTAATGATTCTTATCATTGTTTTTATCCATGAATTAGGACATAGTCTTGTTGCCTTGCGATTTGGATGGAGGATACGTAAAATTACCCTTTTACCCTTTGGTGGCATGGCTGAAATGGATGAATACGGGAATCGCCCCGCGAAAGAAGAAATTCTCGTTACTATTGCTGGACCTATCCAGCATATATGGCTTATTGGCATTAGTTATTTACTTGTCACAACACCGGTTTGGTCGGAAGGCGACCACCGGCTGTTTTTATTTCATAATTTAACTATTTTGGCATTTAATCTACTTCCAGTTTTACCTTTGGATGGGGGAAAATTGATTTTTACCCTCACAAGTATGTTTCTTCCTTTTCAAAAATCCTATGATAGAAGCTTTGGCTTGTCAGTTTTTTTACTTATAAATCTAACGTGTATCAGCCTTCTGATTCTTCCATTTCATTTGAATTTAATCGTCATTATTTGTTTTATCTGGGTGCAGCATTACTTAGAATGGCGACAAAGACATTACCACTTTCTTCGTTTTATCTTAGAAAGGAACTCCTCTAAGCAAGTAAGGGAGATCCAATTGATGCAAGTTTCTTCCGGGTTAACGGTTGCTCAGGCGATTCAGAAGATTTACCGAGAAAAAGAATTAATTTTCTATTTTAAAAAGGGGAATGAAGTTGTTCAAGTAAATGAAAAAAAACTTCTCCAGGCGTATTTTCAACGAAATGCTCGTGGAGTAGCTCTTTCTCATTTAGCTTAAATATGGGAACAATCTAAATGCTATCACTTTTAATCCAGGATCTACTTCGTTGTTCAAGTCCCTTGCACTTTTCTTATCAAAACAATTATAATGAGCCCAGGAAGCACGAGATTTAAGATAGAATGGGGTCATGCTAACGTGCGAAAAATTATCATTCATCGTTATTCAACAGGAGTTAGGGGAGCCGTTCTAGAACAGGGAACAGTTGTAGAATGGTTAATTGATCAAGAAATTGAGGGAGATATTCCTCCGGGAGCAATTATTCAAGGGAAAGTAATCGATATTCTACCTGGTATGGATGCAGCTTTTATAGATATAGGTGCTGAAAAAAATGGTTTTCTTTTAAAAAAAGAACTAGTAGATTATCAGCAGAAGAAAAATGAAAATAATAATCAGCCTGTTTCCGTCTCGAAACCAATTAATTCAATGTTAACAAAAGGACAGCGTGTTATCGTTCAAGTGAAAAAAGAAGAAACTGGAACAAAAGGAGCCAAATTAACGGAGATTGTATCATTTCCCGGAAAATATATTGTGTATATGCCTCATGGTGGCTATGTAGCTGTCTCCAAGAAAATGAACGAAGATTTAAATCGAGACACTCTTCGCGCACATGGGCAGGCATGGATTCAGGGAAGTGAAGGGATTATTTTTCGAACATTAGCGGAGGATGCCAATCCAGAAGATGTCCGTAAAGAGTTTGAATGGTTACGCGAACAATATCACTCTTTTATCGCAAAAGGCAATGAATCGCCTAGTAAAGTGATGTATCTCTACAATGAATCTTCTATTTTTTCGCGAGTTAGTCGAGATTATTTACATGATGACGAAACGATTATCGTCGTTGACAATCGAGAGGATTATCTTCTATTAAAAAAGCAGTTACCTGTGGACAAGTCCTGGAAGTTAGAACTCCATCAAGAAAAGCAGGGCATATTTAGCTATTTTGACTTGCAAACTGCTTTAGACAGGTCACTTAAACCTTTTTTATGGTTAAAGAGCGGCGGGTCTCTTTTTATTAATTATACAGAAGCAATGACTGTCATTGATGTAAATACAGCGAAATTCACCGGAAAAAATGATCAGAAAGAGACAGCTTTTAAAACAAACAAAGAAGCTGCAGCAGTGATTGCTGAACAATTAAGGCTACGCGATATTGGTGGCATTGTGCTTATTGATTTCATTGATATGAAATCGGATAAGGAACAAGAAGAGATTCTTCAAGTAATTAAACGAACGTTACGAAATGATCGCACCACGACGAATGTACTCGGTTTTACAAAACTGGGAATTCTGGAAATGACAAGAAAAAAAACAAGAAAACCATTACATGAGGCATTACAAATTCCTTGCCAAACATGTGACGGAAGTGGATGGATTAAAACAAGTGAGGAATTAACAAGAGAATTGGAAGATGAACTTTTCGCACGGCGGTTCGCGATAGAGGATGCGTTTTTAGTGGAAGTAGAAGATCGCATGATGGCTTTGTTAACAGCAGAGAATAAAAAGCGATTGACGCTTTTAAAACAGGTTAGTGGAAAAGAACTTTTCATGGTTCATTCTGAAAAAGTTTCCGGGTATGAGATACGCTTAGCTGGTGATCGAGAAGAAATACAGCAACAGTGGGAGATGCGTCAGCATTCTTAATCATTGAAGAGTCGAAAATTCATTGACATAAAGATTTAAATCATGATATGATATCCTGTGTTAGTTGTTTGGAAGCGCCCAAAGAGCTACAACCGCACAGACCAGGTTTTCAAGCAATTTAAAGATTGCACCTGTGATGGCGAGTCTGAGTATTAAAGGAGGTGCGCACATGTACGCAATTATTGAAACTGGTGGAAAGCAAGTGAAAGTTACTGAAGGACAAGAAGTTTACATTGAAAAACTTGATGTAACTGCAGGAGACACAGTAACATTTGACCGTGTTCTATTTGTAGGTGGAGATGAGACAAAAGTTGGTTCTCCATTACTTGACGGAGCTACTGTGACGGCAAAGGTTGAGAAACAAGGCCGCGCGAAGAAGTTAACTGTATTCACTTATAAAGCTAAGAAGAACTATCATCGTAAGCAAGGTCATCGTCAGCCTTACACAAAAGTTACGATCGACAAGATCAGCTTGTAAGGATGTGCAGACCATGATTCATATCAAGTTTGATCGGAACAAAGATGGAACCATTCATATGTTTACAATGTCAGGTCATGCAGATGCAGGGCCCTATGGACAAGATCTTGTCTGTGCCGGAGCATCAGCTGTTTCTTTTGGGACAGTGAATGCTATTGCAGCAATTTGCAATACGGAATTGGATGTCGAGCTATTGGATGATGGAGGTTTCCTCCGCTGTCGAGTTCCTGAAAAACTGGATGATGAAACGTATAATAATGTTCAATTATTACTTGAGGGCATGCTAGTTTCCATGCAAACAATGGAAGAACAGTATCGCCAATTTATACACATTGAATCTAAACTATAGGAGGTGAAGACCATGTTCTTGAAATTGGACCTTCAATTTTTCGCCAGTAAAAAAGGTGTAGGTAGTACGAAAAACGGTCGTGACTCAGAATCGAAACGTCTTGGTACAAAGCGTGGAGACGGACAGTCAGTTACAGGTGGATCTATCTTAGTTCGCCAACGCGGAACTCGTATTTACCCTGGAGTAAACGTAGGTAGAGGTGGAGACGATACTTTATTTTCTAAAGTAGACGGCGTTGTGAAATTTGAACGTGTCGGACGTAACCGCAAGCAAGTTAGTGTTTATCCAGAACCAGCACTACAAGAAGCATAAATTACACATGAAAGACCCTAATGATTA
>NZ_JBIMEV010000102.1:0-5465 GCF_051262595.1 Salipaludibacillus sp. CF4.18 | reverse complement strand
AAATATTTTCTTTCTATCTCTTTCCTCAATAAGCATATCCACTGCTTCTCGAAAACGTTGAGAATGAACAATCTCTCTTTCTCTCAGAAAACGGAGGCTGTCATTTAATTGAACATCATCGGACATGTCTATGATCCATTGATAAGTAGCTCTTGCTTTTTCTTCCGCAGCAATATCTTCATATAAATCTGCAATCGGATCACCTTTAGCTTGAATATATGAAGCTGTAAAAGGGACTCCACTAGCATTTGTGTAGAATAAGGCATTATCATGATTAACATAATGATCCTCTATACCTGCAGCTTTGATTTGCTCTGGAGTGGCATCCTTCGTTAATTTATAGATCATCGTTGCAATCATCTCTAAATGAGCAAATTCTTCTGTTCCAATATCGGTTAATAATCCGATGACTTTATCGGGGATTGTGTACCTCTGATTTAAATATCTTAAAGCTGCGGCCAGTTCCCCATCTGCTCCCCCATACTGTTCGATTAAGTACTTAGCCAACCTCGGATTACATTCCGTCACTTTTACAGGATACTGCAGTTTCTTTTCATAAATCCACAAGTGAGTTTTCCTCCTTTTAACAAGAGATATCTACCTTTATACATTGAACCTTCAAGACCAGCCCTTCTAATGGCTGTAATGTGATGGAAGTTAGCTGCACAGTCTAGTAATCTAAATTTGCCATGGCCAAGGTGGGTCATCCCAATTCCAAGGATAGCCACTATAGCTATTCCCATATTGTTGTAAAGGGCCAAAAAGCTCTTCAAATTTAATCTTTAGCGTTTGTCTTGCGTGAGAATACTCATTGAATTGATTAATTGCATCGTAATCGTTTGGATGAGTATCCAAATAAAGGGTCAACTCTACTAAAACAAAGTCTACTGTTTGAAGTTCTTCCATCATGGTATAAAATTCATTAGGGAGTTGTTTTTGGGTCATTGATCTTCCCTCCCCTTTTCATTCCATCCGTAATAAGGGTCATAAAATATTTTCCATAAAGTACCGGCATAAAGAGCTTCTTGTGGTGTGAACTGCGGTAAATTTTCCGGTTGAAATCCTAAATAAAGCTGAGCAGGTGTGGAATACACCTTTTCCGTAACTGGTGGACAAGGATCAAAAGGACTCACATAGGGATAATATACTTTTCTCGTTGTAAAATCTTTCACGGATCACCCCTCCTTCAATTTATAGAACGCCATTATCTTAATATGCAGTTTACAGATGTCCTATGACGAGGTTCGGGTACAAAAAAACACAGAAGACTAATAATAAGTCTTCTGTGTTTCCTTGTACCGTTCGCTTTCGGTTAACGCTCGGGGAGGCTCCTCCTAGCATTTCACCTAAACCATTTAATATATTTTTTATCACCTTTGGCAACGAACCTTCAAACAGTTTTTTTCGCCAATATAAATCGGCTGTACTTTGAACTGCCGCAGCATGATTGGGATATGGGTGTATGACTTGGGATAAATCCCCTATCTTTTTTTTATACTGTTTAGCAAAGATAACCTCTTGCATAAAGTCCCCAGCTCCCTTACCAGTTGCATGAGCACCTAATATATAGCCCCGTTTATTCGTAAGTATTTTCACAAGTCCTTCCGTTTTATGGTCAGCGACAAAACGATCTACATTAGCTAGCGACACTTTGAAAACATCATACTTCAACTTTTTTTCTTGCAGTTCCTCTTCCGTATTACCGAGGTGAAACACTTCCGGATTCGTATAGATGACCCAAGGAGCATTCGTGTAATCAACTTTTCTCCTAAGTCCTAAAACCGCATTTTGAACGACAAGTTTTCCTTCCATCCCGGAATATGAGTAAAAGGTAATGTGCCATTAACGTCACCTATAGCATAAATTGATGGGATATTTGTCTGAAGCTTGTTGTTAACTGATATATGACCTGAATCTATTTGCTTCACGCCCGCGTTATCTAAATCTAGTTTATCCGAGTTGGGAGTTCTGCCTGTAGCTAGGAATATCTCGTCTGTCGTTAGCTCCTCCGTCGATCTATC
Source organism: Salipaludibacillus sp. CF4.18 (assembly GCF_051262595.1). Taxonomy (NCBI): domain Bacteria; kingdom Bacillati; phylum Bacillota; class Bacilli; order Caryophanales; family Bacillaceae; genus Salipaludibacillus; species Salipaludibacillus sp. CF4.18. Next base: position 3,444 of record NZ_JBIMEV010000102.1, on the reverse strand, counting down.
TTTCTTTTGAATCGTTACTATTTTTTCCCCATGACTAGAGTGTACTTTGGTTACGGAAGCATTAAATACAAAAGAAATTTCTTTCTCTAATTCTATTTGGACGTTTTCTCTAATCTCCTTATCTTCTTGTTTAAATATGGATTTTTACATGTGTGTATCGTTTAACTGGAGTAGCCTTCATGTATGTATGAAGTTTATTTGAAGCATTTTTGCCTTCACTCTCTAATAGATTTGAAGCGTGTTATAATAGAAACGGGTGTTTCCAGTCCTTGTTTGTTCCTCCACGCTTGAATAGCCAGACTTATTTCACTGCCAGCAGCGCCGCCACCTACAATTACTGGTTTAGAAGCTGATCTTACTGCTTCAATCGTTTGCGTAAATCGATGATTCGGTTTAATGAACCTTGCATGAGTTTGAAAGTCAGGGTGATCATTCCCTAATGTTTCTGATCCTATATCAAAAGATACGACATCATACTTTATCAATTCACCATTTTTAGTGGTTAAAGAGTTCTCGTTTGGAGCGAGTTTAATAATGGAATCTCTGATAAATCGTACGTTGGCTCTTTCTGAGATTTTCTCTAAGTTAATTCGAATCTCTTCAGCATGATATAATCCCTCAGCGAATCCTGAGAACATTCCAGAGTAATAGTGATATGTACTAGGCGAAACTAAAAAGATTTCTATGGACTTGATAGGATCATTAATAAGTTGTTTCATAAAATAAAGGTGAACATGGCCGCCACCTACTAATAGGATTCTTTTCATACACTCATCCTTTCAATAAGAGTGCCCATTTTCAAGTTTATCCGTGCACTGTCTCATTAGCTTGCTATTACCTAAAGTATAGGATAATAAACAATGATGAATGTAAGCTATCATACACTGGAAAAAAAGTTAGACAAGTTTTCTTCACTTTTTCATCCATTTGCACTATGATTGGGTCAAAGATCGAACGATTTCGTAAATCGAGAGCTATTTGAAGAAGCTAAAGGCAATGGCTCTGTAGAGACTAGCAGTTCTAGAAGAGGTAAAGAATTGTTAGTGGGAAGATTCTGCTTGCCGCGAATGCAAGTGCGTCCCTATTCTTATTAAAACAATAGTATATAAGATCTCAGCCATAATTAATTATCGGAGGTTATTTAACTATGATAAAAACAATTGTATTTGATGCATACGGAACACTGTATGATGTCTATTCTATTGAGAAAAAATGTGAAATAGTTTTTCCAAACCTGGGTAAAAGGATAAGTGTTCTTTGGCGAGAAAAGCAAATTGAGTATTCATTTTTAAGACAGCTAACAGGAAATTACGTTCCTTTTTATACTGTAACTAAAGAAGCATTAAGATACGCTTGTAAAGCATGTGATGTGAGTCTTGATGAAGAGAAAGAAAGCATTCTTCTTAAAGAATACTTATCTTTGGATGTCTATCCAGAGGTAGAGAAAGTTCTTGAGCAAGTAAATAACAAACAATTGGTCATTTTTTCGAATGGTTCACGAGATATGTTGGAACCGTTAGTCAAACATTCGGTCTTAGCAGAACATATTCATCAAGTAATAAGTGTAGATGATCATAAACAATATAAGCCATGTGCAGCATCTTATTACCAAGTTTTGAAGAAACTCAGCCTTACCCGGGAAGAAGTACTGTTTGTGTCCTCAAATAGTTGGGATATTATTGGCGCTAAAACCTTTGGATTTAAAACATTATGGGTAAACCGAAAAGATGCCCCAACTGAGGAAATGGAAGTCAGACCGGATTATATAGCCAATGATATTAAGAAAATTAGTGAGATAGTGAATTAGTAATAATTGATCTCATGGAATATAAGATACAACATTAAAACTGCCTTGATAGTTAAAAACTCAAGGCAGTTTTTTAGTTAAGTGAATCTATTATTCTGGAAAAATACATTGTTATTAATAAACTAAGTTCAATATGCCGATGCGTTTTGTACGATTTCAATGTCTAGTTTTCCGTTTTCATCAACTGATTTTATTGTAATTTCAGCTTTACCAGAATATCCTTTTTCAAAATAGCCAATAACATATTCTGTGTGTAATTTTTCTTCCTTATCTTTATATTGTAGTTTCATCGCATTTTCAACAAAGGTCTCGGTCGGATTTACGTTAAGTTTATATACTTCCCCTTGTTCAACTGAAGGTACGATTATATCTGACTTTATATGATCATAAGTTAAGTATATACCTGATATATCTTTATTTGTTTGATTTATGACTTTAATATCAAACCCATCTTGGGCAAATATATATTTAGAAAGTCCTATAAAGCCTAGTAGCAGAATAGTTATTATTACTAAAAACTTTTTCATTGTGTTTCCCCTTAATTTACGGCTTTGTTATCAAAAAAATATTACTTTTTTAGAAAGTGAAATCTCAAAATATTTCCGATATCTGGAAAATGTTTTTAAGAAGCTAAAGGTGAGGACTCTAGCGGGAAAAGTAATCGTCTAATACCCTACTGCGGGGTTTTATCCAATACATGTCACCATGAAGAATAATACCATATTTATCAAAGTAAAAACACCCTTTTTACAAAAAGGTATCCCTTTAAACATTATTTAAAGCACTCTCCCTTTCATAGATCAAGCAGAATTTATTTTGTATATCTATTTGCATAACCACTAGCTACGAAGGAATCTGGTTTTATTTTCGGGTCCATACCTATCGATTCAATTCTTGATACCATTTCTCGAACATAAATTCTTGTTTTGTTTCTTTCTCCAGATCCAATGTCAATGTGCCCTTCAATGGTAAAGGACGATCCTTTGTAAATGTATGGTAAAACAATATTTATAAGTTCGTCTTTTCTTTCGGGTGTGAAAAGAGAAGCTACTTCCTCAGTTAAAGATGTCTCATATGATATTCTTTCATGTAAATTTGTCATTTTTCTAGAGACTACGTTTCTCCGTAGGCAGGCCCATGCGCCTTTTCCTTCTTGTTTAATAACAATCCCTGTAATATATCTTGTGCACCTAGGGTGAATTTGCGAATCCGTTCCTACCATCAACCGATAGTTTCCATTTGGATTTCGTTTCATAAAACGAACGATTCTGTTGAATACATGGTCGAAAGTCATACTTTTTTCTTGAGAGTTTTCAAATGAGTAGTTCAATACGGTTAAATTTTTCATCATAACTACACCTGCATCTTTCTTTTCAATAGGCTTTGTTACATGGAAGGCTGTTTTCGGCATTTTTGGCGTTGCAAACAAAAATCATTTGTTGTGGGGACGGACGAGTTTTCTACTGTTATTAAATGCTGACAGCATTCGGATTTAACAGAGCCTTTATATTATTATTAGATTAGCTTCAAGAGATGAATGAGCTCGTTTGAATTAGCCATACGTTATTTATATGCTTCTTCTAGCTGGAATTGACTACTGTTACAATTAAGAGAAAAAGACTACAAGGGTTTACCTT
>NZ_JBIMEV010000101.1:0-5615 GCF_051262595.1 Salipaludibacillus sp. CF4.18 | reverse complement strand
ATTTTAAAGATAAATGGGGAGAGGTCTTTCATTAAGTTGCTAAACTAGAGAATTTATAGTAAAAAGAGCGAGAAATTAAGGAGAGGATGATGAATAATTTCACTTTTTCATTACATAGCAGAAACGTTGATAGGTCTAAATTTTGCAGGGTTCTTTTTGTCAAAAGGTTCCAATAGTCTTTCTCTTTTATCCAGGGGGGTTAACCCGCCTGGATTTTGATCGCTTGTCGCCACATGATCTTTTTTCTTAAACGTTCAAAGCTTTTAATTCCATAAGACATTCGCTTAATCACCTTTGTCGCATTATTAACGCCTTCAATGTAGCCATTATTAAAGGGATACAAAAAGGACTGATGGATTTCTTGTTTCCATCGGATAAAGGTCTTTGTGACTTTCTTAAAGGCAGGTATCTCGGCATCATTCACAAGGGAAATCCACGACTGCAGTCCTGCTTTGGTAGTCTCAGAATTAGAATTCTTAAACCAACGATCTAACGCATTCTTAAGCTCATATGCTTTTCTCAATTCATCGTGCCCTTCCAAAACCTTCACTCGCCGTCTCCCTTTGTCATTCAGCTTCTCCGGTGTTTTTCAAAGCAACTCTTTACTTCATTTCATCCGAATTCGCTTATCTTTCCACAGGTCGTTGCACTTGACGTCGAACCTCATCGAAGGCCCAGTAGACTTGCCTCATATAGTGAAAACGATCGGCTATGATTAGGACATCACCCAACGCACGTTGCTTCTTTGAATGCTTTGGATAAATCCATGACGACAATCTCCACGCTCCCATAATCACATCCACGAAAATATTTCTCAATGGTTTCCGCGCGTCGATCAGGCAAGATATCAATGATCTCACGGTTCTCTCCACCAGCGTCACCTTTGAATTCATCCAATGCAATTGCCCGAGGAAGAACTTTTCTTACGCTGATTTCTCGCTGATCAAATTAACAAAAGCAGCGATTCGCACTCATTCCTTTGATTCTAGCAACACTATGGAAGCTCATCTCTGTACACAATCCCAATACTTCCTGTTCTACCATCGTCGTTTGTCGTTGATACCGATTTAAAACGATAGCTTCTCAAAGAACGTGTGACGACATGCTAAACAACGATATCGGTCCTTCTTCACATATAAGTCGACACGCTTTCCAGAGATACGATCCCCTTGAATTTTCTGTTCTCTATAACTATGAATCCGTTTTGTTTTTGTTTGACAAGCTGGACAGGTTTGTTTACATACCGTTGTATAGAGCTCAAACCAAAAGCCATTCTCTTCCTCTCCGCTGTCGAAAACATAAACGTGAGCCTCTTTAATCCCTAATAAATTTATGATGAAATGAGGTTGCATCTGAATTCTCTCCTTTGGCTTTTGTGTGGTAACTAAAGCTTAACAAAGAAAGAGGATCAGGTGCTTTTTTTATGCTCATACCTCACTTCCTGATCTGGTAGGGACACCACAACACAACATTCAGTATAGAGCCATTATTTTAAAGTCTGAATGGAAAAGGATTAAAATGGAGACTGAAAGTGGAAAACAAATAAGTGATTTAGTAATGAGAGAGATAGTAGTTGATAATATCGTAAGAGGAATTTTAGAAAGAGGATTAGATCGGGGTCTTTCAAATCGATAAATAGGTTTACAAAAAATGCAAACCTATTTATTGATATTTTCTTTGTGTATTGCTACTATACTACTCAATTAAGCCAGCTTCTTGTAAAAATTCCTTTGCTACGAAATCAACCATCATGCCTTCGTTATCCACTTTAGCATTCATGGCTTGCATCGTCGATTCATCAATTTTACCTTCTAGCTGCTGTAGTACTCCCTCTAATTCAGGATACTTTTCGAGCGTTTCTTTCAATACTAAAGGAAGCGCGTGATAAGGCGGAAAGTAAGACTTATCATCTTCGAGTACTCTCAAATCATAGATCTGTAATTGGCCATCTGTTGTGTAGGAATTGATTACATCCACTTCACCTGCAGCAATGGCACGATACATCATCCCATGATCCATTCCCTTCACATCTTTAAACTTTAGATCATATTCTTCTTCAAACCCTGGCAAACCGTCCGGACGATCAATAAACTCGAAGACTGCTCCAAGCGTATATTGATCAGAAACTTCCGCAAAGTCACTGAATGTTTCTACACCAAGTCTCTCTGCTTCTGCCTCGTCAAATGCCAGTGTGTATGTATTATTAAACCCGAATGTATTAAATGCTACAATCCCATCCCCTGCCACAAGTTCCTTCGTTTTCGCTAAGGTTTCTTCAGCGGTTCCGGGAGATTCACCATAATACGTAATCACAATCGTACCTGTATAATCAGGTATCACCTGTATACTGCCATTCATTAATGCATTCCAAACAACAGTAGATCCACCTAGATTTTCTCGATATATTACATTTATATCTGTTTTATCTTCAATTAATTGACCCATAATATTTGATAAAATAATACTTTCTGTATTATTTCTTGAACCAACAGAGACAGAATCGTCACTAGTTAATATGCATCCTGATAGTGGTATAACAGTAATAAAAGTCATAAAAAGAAAGATTAATTTTATTCTCTTCATACTATTTCAACCCTTTTGGTGTAGACCAACGTTCAAGCTTGTTGAAGAAAAATTCTAGCATAATAGCTAACATAGCAGCTGGAATAGCTCCTAAGAATATTAAACCATCTATTCCTCGTGTAATGCCTAAGAATATAAAATCTCCAAGCCCACCAGCTCCTATAAATGCTGCCAATGTTGCATTGCCCACGTTAATAACAGCAGAGGTACGGATTCCAGCCATTATAATTGGAATGGATAAAGGAAGTTCAACCTTATGTAATATCTGCTTGCTCGTCATTCCCATTCCTTTAGCCGCTTCTAATGTTGCCTTATCTACACCTTTGATACCTGTATACGTGTTTCGAACAATCGGTAAAAGTGAATACAAAAATAATGCAGCAATCCCTGTTTTTACACCAATTCCAAAAACAGGTATTAAAAACCCCAGTACTGCAAGACTAGGAATTGTTTGCATAATACCTGTACCACCCAATATTAACGGTACTAGCGATGGTACGCGTGTAATAAGAATACCTAAGAAAACTCCAAGTATTACTGCCATCAGCATAGAAAAAAAAACTAGTTGTATATGAACAAATGTCTCCTCAAGTACCTCTACCCAACGCATTTGTGTTTGTTGAATAATTTGTTCCCATAAATTTAAGTTATTCATTAGTTGCCTCCAATTCTGTCCATTGACTGGACAATGCTGAAAGCAATGTTCCACGAGTTACTAATCCTACAACCCTTTTGGTTTCATCTACTACCGGAATGATTTCGAGTGACGCATTCGACATCATGACAATGGCATCTTTGGCACTTTGCGAGCTCAAGAGAAATGGTTCAGTGGTTCGCATAATCTCTTCAATGGTTTTAATTTCATCCATTTTCTTTATCACATCATAAGCAGACACGATTCCCATCATAGTGTCATTCTCGTCAACGATAACTAAGAATGTTTTTTTATGTTTGCGCATCATTGCAAGAGATTTTTCAGGAGACCGACCTGGAAGAGAAGTTAGGACAGTTTCCACCATAACCTCTTCAACTGACATAAGCTCAGGATTTTGAATAATTCGATGCTTACCAATAAACTCTTCGACAAAGCCGTTTGTAGGTTCTTGTAATAACTTCTCTGGGGTATCGAGTTGAAGTAAATTGCCATCTTTCATAATAGCAATTCGATCACCGAGTTTTAACGCTTCATCCATATCATGAGTTACAAAAACAATTGTCTTCTTAAGTTTTTGCTGCAGAGAAATTAATTCTCCTTGTAATTGCTCTCTTGTAATTGGATCCAGTGCACCAAATGGTTCATCCATCAAGATAATCCTTGGATTGGATGCTAGAGCTCTTGCAACACCAACACGCTGTTGCTGTCCACCTGATAATTCTTTAGGATATCGGTTGCTAAATATCTCTGGATCAAGTTCGACCATCTCCAAGAGCTCTTTCACTCGCTTTTTGATATCCTGCGCATTCCACCCTTTAAGTTGAGGAACAATTGCTATATTCTTTTCAATCGTATAATGAGCAAATAGGCCAATTTGTTGAATAACATAACCGATATTACGTCGTAATTCTGCAGCATTTAATTTTGTAACATCGTTACCATCAATAGAAATAGTTCCAGTTGTATGCGGAATCATTCTATTAATCATTTTCATTGTCGTTGATTTCCCAGATCCACTGGGCCCGATAAGTACAACAATCTCTCCTTCAGGAATTTCAAAACTGACGGAATCTACTGCTTTAAATCCGTCATTATAAACTTTGCTTACATTTTCAAATTTTATCATATTTACCTCCTGAGATTTATCACATAAAAAAGCCCCCCTTAGGCACTAAGTATGCGCAAGGAACCCATTATTATACAAAAGGTTGATATGAAAATAACTATATAAAGTATACATGGCTATAGACTTTGATACAAAGTACACAAACTGTGTAATGGCCTTATATTCTCCGCCTTTTGTTCATATATAGCACAAGAAACATATAGGTAATAGATCCTCGCTTTCATCTTGTATTTCCTTTTGTTATGTAGAAGTTAAGGGGTGTCCCCATATTTAGGTGTTAATCAGCAACTCTTTTATGAATATTCCTGTCCTTACTGTAAAATTCAAGTAATCTTTCATGATGCCCTTCCAAACCGTCTTATAAATGAAAAATCTTTAATTGAGATTTAGATGAAATTTCACTAAATATTCTAATGTAATTATTCGCTACTAGTAATCATATCATACTTCGACAAATTTTTTTTTGTTGAATTGTAATATTAAGTGCGATGAGTAAAGTAAGAAAGAAAACAAAAAAGCCCATGTGCCTCGTGTAAAATGAAGTTACCACACAACCCTTACACGGAGGACAACCATGAGCTACTATCTTCATTGAACTTTAGCACGCTTACTTTAAAACTATATTTGTACGCATTAGCACCCAAAATGGATTTTATCGATTATCAAAGTTCAATTAATGAATTCTGATTCTTAAAGCTTCGAGAATGCCTCAAAAGATTTTTAATCTTTGAGGCATAGCTTTTTTATTTACCTCTTTCTGTGGAACAGTATACGATAATTAGATTTCAGGTACTGAGGAGATTTAGATCCTTTTTTGATAGGGTAGGAGAATTGATTCTTGAAACAATAGACATTGATAACCTTGCTCGAAATACTAAAGTAAAATGTTCCTTGAAAGTTACGATCGAAAATGGATTACCTATACTAGGCGAATGCGGTGGATTTATGTATTTGTCGGATTCTATTGAAACGTCTGAAAAGACGAAACATAAAATGGTAGGAGTAGTTTCCGGTAACATATAAATGCAAACAAAATTAGCTGCATTGGGGTTACAGAGAGGATTCTTCTAAGTGAGATTGAAATGCTGATGTTTAAATGGAAAATGCTTACTTTACATACAATCGAGAAAGGTATCGAATTTCATGAATTAGATGAAGGGGAGTGAGATTGATTTTGGAAGACTGTGAATCAAAAAGATACAAAAAACTTGCCCTAAACTGTAATTGTTTAGGACAAGCAGCAATGTTGAT
>NZ_JBIMEV010000100.1:0-6172 GCF_051262595.1 Salipaludibacillus sp. CF4.18 | reverse complement strand
ATATTATATCAAGGGTTAATTGATGGAGATGATTAATGAGACAACATGAAGGCCTCTCGGATTGATTTTTACTCCGTTTCTATTCAAAAACACGGATTCCGTGCGATGTAACTGACTCTCTAATTGTTGTTCCCTGAACGCATGAAATAGCGGGATAACAACGGGATGAAGAGGGAGGAGGCGTTCTTTTTTTCCTTTTCCTTCAACGCGGACCGTGTGATTACTAAGGTTAATTCGTTCCCATGTTAGATCCACTAATTCTTGCCGTCGCATGCCTGATGTTGCTAGTAATTTAAATAATAATTGGTTTCGCATTGCAAGTGGTCGATGATCATTTTCTAGAAAATAAAATAGTTTTTGTAATTCTTCTAAGGTCATATAAACAGGTAATTTTTTATCAGATTTCGGTGATTGCACACCAGCCATGAAATCATTTTGCATGCAATTTTCTTTTAAACAAAACACACTGAACGACTGTAAACATGAATACGCCGCTGAATAGTCCGTGGTTTAGCATGGTGATTCATGACTTGATCTTGAATAAACCTTCGACTCGTTGATGGAATTAACGTATCTAACAGTTATGATCGATCATTTGTTCGTAAAAAATCTTGATAGCATTTTAGATCAAAAGGATGCCACAAAGTGTATTTATCGATAGTTTTTTTCAACTTCAAGATACATCATAAAGCTTCCTGAAAATTCATTGTAAAGACCTCCAAATCAAGTGAATTAACGGACGACACTAAAACTTATGGTCGAACTTTAAAGTTATTGGGTCGAACCTATAAAACTTATGAAGTCAGTCCTAATCGTCAAGTGAGGGAATTTGTTTCACAATAACATTTATTATCGTAACAAGGAGTTATGGTTATTGTCCCTTTTTAATTTATTTCTAGTTTACATAATATATATTCAATGGCTTGATTTGTGTACTTATGGGGAAGTTGACATAACTTATGTATCGACCCTATATCTTATTGGATTCGACTATTAGTATTATGTTCATGTTAATCGAACATAACCTGAATCATATCAAATGATTTCTAATTGGCCAATGAGGAGCAATTTTTTACATATCAGAAGTTACCCACAAGTGTCGTAACTGCCATCACTGAGAAGGACAAGGAATGCCTTGAAACCAGGATAAGCCCATAACTTATCCTATGGACCAAAAAACAAGTAATAATCGCATCTCGGTTATTAGGATAATGCTGTATCTCCTCATCTAGGTAAATCTGTTTTAAGTTAAAAAGAATATCTTGGGTAATTCTAGATTGATATAATTTTTGACAATAGGATCCCAGGAACGAGTAGCTTATCCGATATTGATTAGCTGAATACTTATAACTAAAGTTATAAATGTGGTTTAATTTGACCACATTCTTTAGTTTCCGAGCCATTCAAATCAGATGTTGATTATGCTAGTTCTGGAGGGATACAGATAGATACGGGAAAAGACATCGTGACCTGGGTACCCAGTCCAACATCACTTTGAATAGATACTTCTCCGTGATGTTGCTCTATAATTTTATAGGTAAGCATTAACCCTAATCCAAATCCTTTTTCTTTGTTTGAGAAGAACGCCTCTCCTAACTTCGGAATCAAAGATATCGCTCGGATTATGGCGTCGATTGAATCGATAAAAGAATTCATCAAATTGAGACTGGGATAACTTTGCCCTTAACCTTAAAGGTACCTGGATGTAAGCTTTCGCCTTTACAATAACCAAAATCTTGCGCATTAGGGAATTTAGATAAAGGAATTCTTTTAATCTATTAGTAAATCATTGAATTCCGAATTTTGTCATATTATAATAGAATTAATAATATTTAGGTAACTTTTGTATCAGGTCTTTAGTAAGGTGAATAAAAATATAAAGGCAAACATTCAGAAATGGGTGGACGCAAAACTAGAGGGGCTAAAACTATTAGGTCATGCCAGCCAGATGCCGTATTGGGAGAACACATCCTATTAACGGATGTGTTTTTTATTTATATCAAAATTGAGAGGAAAGTGGATATGAATAAAAACAAACAAGAATCGTCGGTGCTACAAGCACAAAATTTAACTCTTGAAATGATTGCCATAGGACAGCCGCTTGTTCATGTGTTAGAGAAAATTATATATATTATCGAAGAGTTTATTCCCAATGCGTATTGTTCGATCCTCATTTTTAATGAGGATGAACATTCACTAGAAGACTGTATCGCTCCAAGTCTTGCTGGTGAATACATCAATGCGATTAATGGGATCAAAATCGGTCCGAATGTTGGTTCCTGCGGTACAGCTGCTTTTCGTAAAGAAACAGTGATTGTAGAAGATATTGAAAATGATCCGTTATGGAAGGAGTATCGTTCATTAGCCTTAACTTTCGGACTAAGAGCCTGTTGGTCAAAACCTATATTATCTTCAAACGAAGAGGTGGTAGGGACATTCGCATTATATTATAAAGAGCCAAAAGGGCCTAACCTTAATGAACAAGAACTTTTTGAATCATTTGCTCATTTAGCAGCACTTGCATTAGAACGCTGGAAAACAGAGCAAGTACTACAACAAAACGAAGCCAATTTTAACCTTATAGCAGATAATGTAACAGATTTTGTAGGTATCGTAGATAAAAATGGTGCGTTTGAATATACATCCCCATCTTATGAAAAGTTTTTAGGATATTCTTCTCATGATCTAATGAGTAAAGTATGGATTGATTATGTACATCCTAATGATCGTTGCAGTGCTGAAGACGCAATTAAGAAAATGTTACAAACCATTGAGAAACAAAGAATATTCTTTCGTTTCAAACATAAACAAGGGCATTGGATCCCCCTTGAAGGTGAAGCAACACCAATAATAGAGAGCTATGGTAATGTGAACCGCTATATTTATATCTCTCGTGACGTGACAGAAAAAATGAAAACCGAAGAAAAAGTCAAAGAAACAAATCGGTTTCTTCACACGTTGATTCAATCTGCACCTGTTGCGATTGTAGCATTCGACCGATATCAAAAGGTGACATTGTGGAATCCTGCCGCTGAACGTATTTTTAATTGGGATAAGTCAGAAGTGTTGGGGCAATCATATCCCCTTCTAAACGATAAGACATCTAAGCATCAACATGATTGGTTGAAAAATGTTGTTAAAGAAGGCAGGGTGTTTGTAGATAAAGAGGAGAAACGTCAAAAAAAAGATGGAACAATAATTGATGTGAGTGTCTCCACAGCTCCTCTTTACAATTCTAAAGGAAAAATTGATGGGGCTATTGGCATCCTTCAAGATATCTCTAACCAAAAGAAAGCCGAACAAAGGATCTACCATTTGGCTTTCTATGATATGATTACTGATTTACCGAATCATGTGTATCAAGAACATATCACGGAAATTCTTGAAAGTGCTGAACAAAAGAAGCGTTCTCTTGCTTTATTGTATATTGATGTCAATCGATTTAAGTATATTAATGACACGTTAGGATACGATTATGGCAACGATCTGCTTAAACTCATCGCCAATCGATTAAAAACTCATCACAACAGTGTTTACCATATTAGCGGCGATGAATTTGTTATTCTCTTAAATGACACCAATCAAAAAAGAGTGGCGTACATCGCCGAACATCTTTTTGAGGTTTTTGAAGAGCCTTTTCGTTTGGGGCACCACCAAGTGAATATAAATATGAGTATAGGCATTAGTTTGTACCCTGATCTCGGAAAAACAGATGAATCATTGATGAAAAAAGCTAACATTGCTGTCCCAAAGTCTAAAAAAAATCAGACGAGTCATTATCAGTTTTATACAATGGAAATGAGTCATAAAATTAATAAACAAATGGAACTTGAACAAAACCTACATACAGCTTTAGAAAAGGAAGAATTCATCGTGTATTTTCAACCCCAAGTGGACATTAAAACAGGCGAATTGATCGGTTCTGAAGCCTTGGTCCGCTGGAATAGAGGAGATTTAGGAATAGTTTCTCCAGCCGACTTTATTCCTATTGCTGAAGAAACAGGCCTAATCATTCCAATTGACCAATGGGTGTTAAGGGAGGCTTGTAAACAACAAAAGCAATGGTTAAGTGAAGGATATCCACTAAAAACAGTTTCCGTGAATCTATCTGTTCAGCAGTTTTATCAAGGTAATTTAGTATCCAAGGTTACCCAAATATTAAGGGAAACAGAGTTGGATCCGCATTATTTAATTCTTGAAATTACGGAAAGCATTGTTATGGAAAAGACCGATGTCGCCACTCGTAAATTGAAACAACTAAAAGACATGGGAATTAAAATCGCTTTAGATGATTTTGGGACAGGGTATTCTTCTTTGAATTATTTGAAGAACCTTCCCATTGATATTGTGAAAATTGATAGGTCTTTTATTCAAGATATGGATTCGGATCCAAAAGCAAAGGAAATTTTAAGTACCATTATTCTTCTGACAAAACAATTAGGTTTAACCGTTTTGGCTGAAGGAATAGAAACAGAAAAACATTTACGATTCCTTGAAGAACATCAATGTTTTGAGGGACAGGGATTTTTATTTAGTCCACCAGTTCCGAGCCGAGAATTACAGCATATGTTGGAAAGAAAAATTGACTCTAATTCTTTTCACTATTTTTAGTGTAGTCTTTTTGTAACGGGTTTACTTCAGAAGTAAAGACAAGCCATTCACAAATCAAAACGCATGTGAGTTCACATAGAAATGTGGTTACTCCTAAAAGTTAAAGTTTTTATTATGTAGCTGATTGGCTGAATTGAGTTCTGTATTCAACAGGACTTAATCCAGCCAATTTTTCTTTTGATCGTGTACAAACCTATACCTTGATTTAATGATTAATAAGGTTCTTTTCTCTGCATTCATGGCATCTAAGGAGTTATTAATCAAGTTCAAAAAGAAGCTGTTGAAAAGTCTGCGATATTACTCAAATGTAAGTCAACCAATTTAACTTCTTTTAAAGCTCTTTTCAGGTTTATCCTTCGCTATTTCAAAAATTCAGTAACAATATCGTTTACACGGTTGATGAAGAGAATAATAAGATAGGAATACCGATTTGTTTTTCCTTTGCCAAAATCGATTATACATCAAGTCCTGAAGGAACGATATTTAATATCCATTTCTCCAAATAGTCTTTCTATCTTCCTCTTGCAATAAGGGAGAGGTTTATAGAAGTAAACTGTTGTTGCTCTTATATTGAAAAAAAGAGAGATGGAGATTCATTAAAATATTGTGTTGCATTGGTTCATAATGTGGAGTTGAAATAAGTAGAAATAACTAGCCAAGTGATCTTATTTTACCGTATTTATTCAAGTAAATATCAAGTTTTTGGCTATTTTTAATAGTATGTGGGTGAGTGAGGCCTCTTAAATGACCAGTATTTATCATAAGGCTACGTAGTAACTTGATTTTATATTCTAACTTATCCAAAGGTTTCTCTTGAGTTGCCACGACTTCCTCCTAAAGGTATAAAATTAACGATCTAAAAAACCGACAAAGATAATCTTATAGTATATCTAAAGAATTGTTAAGTGATTCGACGAAACTTCTATCATTACGTCAAAAATTTTGTTGACGTCCATAGTACGAAGGAATTGTCAGGATTATGTTTAACAGAGATTATGAAGAGATGTTTTAAAAAACGAAGGGGAGTTGAACAAATCAGAAAAAAGGAAACCGCATAATAGATGTGTTTTCCTTTTATTTTCGAGTGTTTATACGGAAGTTCCTAAAATATATTATCAGGAAAATAACAATATATTACATATTCATAGTCATTTTTCTTACAAAATTTGATCATATTCAACATAAAACCTGAAATAGTGATTATTCTAATCCTAGGTGGGAATGTGTCTATTATAGTTAGAAAACATCACTTTTGGGAAATTTTAAGACCGCTATAATTATTTGGAATGTAAATAGCAAAGCTATGGAAACATAGTGACGCAAAGCTATAGGGGCTAAAGCAAATGCAAAGCCAGCCAGTTGCCGTTTCAGGATAGCACATCCTGTATTATTCGGGTTGTTTTTTTTGTGTAGATATGGAGGATGGTTAAAATATGGATAATGTATTCGATGCCGCGATTGTTTGGATCTTACTTTGGCGCGAAATACTTTTTGATTAACTACAATTAATTTTTAATGTAATCCTTATGGATCTTTTTTAAGAATATTTTAAGGAAGGGGC